>JAFAGL010000162.1 GCA_023422735.1 Pseudomonadota bacterium | reverse complement strand
GGATCAACGCCTTCAATGGCGATGCGGGATGCGGCGAGCGTATTCAACCGGTCAAGCGACTGCGGATCGCCGGTGATGGAAACAGGTTTCGAGCCCGCCGAACGGATCGACGGCGATTTCACGGCTGCCATTTCACATCCCCCTGAGCTTGCCCCTGCGCTTGGACGTCAGAAGGGAGATGGAACGATTTTCGAATGCGGCAACAAGAAAGACCTGGAGACGGCGCGTTTGGGCGCATGAATGAGACCTCGGCTTGGAAAAGAGCTGCGGGGTTCCTTTCCAAACTGCCGGGCACGGGGATTGTTCCCCCAAAAAAGGGGAGGCGCGATGCCTCCCCTCCATCCGGTCTCAGTTGGCGTTGCCAGCCGTATCAGGCCGCCCGCTTGCGCGCGATGCGGGCGCGGATGGATTCCACATCCGCACGCGGTGTCGCGGCAAACAACGTCTTGGTGTAATCGTGCCGCGGGTCGGAAAAGACAGCATCGCGCTTGCCGTATTCGACCGCCTCACCGTAATACATCACCATCACCTCATCGGCGATGTAACGCACCACAGACAAATCGTGGCTGATGAAAACATAGGTCAGCTCGAACTCGTCCTGCAGATCGGCCAGAAGATTGAGCACCTGCGCCTGAACGGAAAGATCGAGCGCGGAAACCGGCTCGTCCAGCACCAGCAGGCGCGGGTTGAGCATCAAGGCGCGCGCAATCGCGATACGCTGGCGCTGACCGCCGGAAAACATATGCGGATAGCGGTTGTAATGCTCTTCCGACTGGCCGACTTTCTTCAACATCGCCATGGCGCGATCACGCCGCTCGGAAGCGGGGGTGTTGGTGTTGATCTTTAGCGGCTCGCCCAGAACATCTCCGATCTTCTGGCGCGGATTGAGCGACCCATAGGGATTCTGGAAGATGATCTGGACCTTGCGGCGAAGCTCGGGCGTCAAAGCGTTCTGGCTGATGTCGATGGTCTCGCCGTCGATCTTCAGTTCGCCGGACGTTGCCGGGTCGATCAACGTGATGATGCGCGCCAGCGTCGATTTTCCGCAGCCGGATTCCCCCACAATGGCGAGCGTCCTGCCTTTTTCGACCGAAAAGGACACGCCCTTGACCGCGTGAACCGTGCGGGCCTTGGAGAAAAGCCCACCCGGCACATGGTAATCGCGCTTGATATTGTTGGCTTCGAGAACGATTTCGCTCATAGCGGCGCCTCCAGGGGTGGCGTTTTGACAGCGGCAGATGCTTCCAATTCCTGATGGAAATCCCCGATGGTGGGCAGGCGGTCACCCGTCGCATTGTCGGGAAGGGCGGCCAAAAGCGCCTTGGTGTAGTTGCTTTGCGGGTTTTCGAACAAGGAAAGCACGTCGGCCTCCTCCATCTTGCGGCCCTTATATTGCACGACCACCCGGTCGGCCGTTTCGGCCACCACGCCCATATTGTGGGTGATCATGATCAGGCCCATGCCGTGTTCTTCCTGAAGCTTCATCAGGAGATCGAGGATCTGCTTCTGGATCGTCACGTCGAGCGCGGTTGTCGGCTCATCGGCGATCAGGAGCTTGGGATTGCAGGCAATCGCGATGGCGATCATGACGCGCTGGCATTGACCGCCCGACATCTGGTGCGGGTAGGACTTCAGCCGTTCCTCCGGCTCTGGAATGCCGACGGCCTCGAACAGCTCGACCGCGCGCTTGCGCCGCTCGGACTTGCCCATGTTGAGATGCTTGCGCAGCACTTCCTCTATCTGGAAGCCAACGGTGAAACAGGGATTGAGGCTGGCCATCGGCTCCTGGAAGATCATCGCGATCTCGCGACCGATGATCTTGCGGCGCTGGGAAGACGACATGGTCAGCATATCCACGCCATTGAAGGTCATCGAATCCGCTTTGACGGTGGCGGTGTCGGGCAGCAATCCCATTACCGCCAGCATGGACACGGATTTGCCCGAGCCGCTTTCGCCGACGATTGCCAGCACTTCGCGCTCATCGACGCGGATATCGATGCCATTGACCGCCATGAAGGGGCCGGTGCTGGTTTCAAAGGAAACCGTCAGATTCTTGATTTCAAGAAGAGGCATCAGCTCAGCTCCGCTTCAGCTTCGGATCAAGCGCATCACGCAGACCATCGCCAACGAGGTTGATGGCGAGCACGGTGATGAGGATGGCGAGGCCGGGGAAAGTGACCACCCACCAGGCGCGCAAGATGAATTCGCGCGCTTCAGCCAGCATCGTGCCCCATTCCGGCGTCGGCGGTTGCGCGCCCATGCCCAGAAAGCCGAGTGCCGCAGCATCAAGGATCGCGTTGGAAAAGGACAAGGTCGCCTGCACGATCAGCGGCGCCATGCAATTCGGCAGAATGGTCATGAACATCAGCCGCAAATGCCCGGCGCCAGCAACGCGGGCCGCCGTCACGTAATCGCGGTTCTTCTCCGCCATCACAGCAGCACGCGTCAAACGCACGAAATGCGGCTGAAGCACCAGCGCGATCGCGATCATCGCATTGGTCAGCCCCGGCCCGAGCACGGCAACGAGCACCAGCGCCAGAAGCAGCGACGGGAAGGCCAGGATAATGTCCATAATACGCATGATGACCGTATCGACCCAGCCGCGCGCATAACCGGCGATCACGCCGATCACAATGCCGCTGACCAGCGCCAGAACGGTTACGACCACGCCGATAAACAGCGAATATTGCGCGCCGTAAATCAAACGCGACAGGATATCGCGACCAACCGGATCGGTGCCAAGCGGATAGGTGGCGCGACCGCCTTCCATCCATAATGGCGGCACGAGAACCGCATCGCGATATTGCGCCGACGGGGCATGCGGCGCGATCAGCGGCGCCAAAAGCGCCACGATCACCAGGCCGATGAAGATGAAGAGGCCGATCACGGCACCCTTGTTTTCGGAGAAATAATACCAGAACTCGGCAAAGCGACGATTGCCTGTCTTGGCGGGTACGGCGGTTGTCACCGTTGGGGCATTGTTGGACATGGGTTTCTCCTCAATGCCGGATGCGAGGGTTGATCAGACCGTAAAGCAGGTCGACGATCAGGTTGACCACCATGATGATGCCGGCGATCAAAAGCAGGCCACCCTGGATAACCGGGTAATCGCGCCGGAATACCGAATCCACCATCCATTTGCCGATGCCCGGCCAGGAAAAGATGGTTTCGGTCAAAATCGCGCCGGCCAGCATCACGCCAACCTGCAGGCCGATCGTGGTTATCACCGGGATCATGGCGTTGCGCAACGCATGGACGCCGATGACCCGGAACGGCGACAGGCCCTTGGCGCGGGCGGTGCGCACGTAATCTTCAGACAAAACTTCCAGCATCGCCGAACGGGTTTGGCGCGCGATCACCGCAAGCGGGATCGTGCCCAAAACGATGGTCGGCAGGATCAAATGGCTGACCGCAGATTTGAATGCGCCGCTTTGGCCCGACAAGAGACTGTCGACCAACATGAAACCGGTCACCGGCGGGAAGAAATACATAAAGGAAATGCGGCCTGAAACCGGGGTCCATTGCAGGATGCCGGAAAACAGGATGATCAAAAGCAGGCCCCACCAGAAGATCGGCATGGAATAGCCGACAAGGGCGGTGCCCATGATGGTCTGGTCGAAAAAGGAGCCGCGCTTGATGGCCGCGAAAACGCCGGCCGGGATGCCGATGATGATCGCAAACAAAATGGCGCAGAGGGCCAGTTCGAGCGTGGCGGGAAACAAGGCGAAGAACTGATCCAGAATCGGTTGCTTGGTGACGATCGACGTTCCGAAATCGCCGCGCACGACACCCCACAGATAATCGAGATATTGAACCACGATGGGACGATCAAAGCCCAACTGCTGAGAAATCTGCGCATGGCGCTCGGGCGACATCACGCGTTCGCCCGACAACAAGGCGACCGGATCGCCCGGCAACAGCCGGATAAACGAAAAGGCGATGATCGACACGCCAACAAAAGTGGGAATGAGCACCGCGAGGCGCCCGAAAAGGAAGCGGACCATGTCGGCTCCAAAAACAGAAGCGGCCGGATTGGCCCGGCGGCCTTCAACGAACGAAGCGGGGACGGCTGAGTTCCAGCCGCCCCCGCTTCCCAAAAGGATGGGTTACTTATTCCGCGAGGTCGACGCCATCAAACGCGAAGTCGCCAAGCGGGCTTTGCACGAAGCCGGTCACTTCCTTGCGCATTGGAACAACGGCAAGCGAGTGGTCGATCGTGATCCAGGGAGCTTCCTTCTTGAAGATCACCTGGGCTTCTTCGTAAAGCTTGGTCCGCTCGTCCTGATCGGAGCTTTCCTTGGCCTGCGTGACCAGCTTGTCGAACTCCTCGTTGCACCACTGTGCGCGGTTGTTGCCGCCTACGGCATCGCAACCAAGCAGCGTATCGAGGAAGTTGTCCGGATCGCCATTGTCGCCGGTCCAGCCGAGGATCACCGCGCCATCACGGTCCTTGGACTTGGAACGCTCGAGATATTCGGCCCATTCGTAGGACACGATCTCGACCTTGACGCCGAGCTTGGCGAAATCCGACTGCATCAATTCAGCGGCACGACGGGCGTTGAGCATGTAAGGACGCGCGACGGGCATGGCCCAGAGCTTCATGGTCAGGTCTTTGACGCCTGCTTCCTCAAGCATCTTCTTTGCGGCTTCCGGATCATAGGCATCGTCTTCGACGGCGTCGTTATATGACCACATCGTCGGCGGGATCGGGTTCTTCGCAGGCGTTGCTGCGCCCTGGAACACGGCATCCACGATGGCCTGCTTGTTGATGGCCATCGAAAGCGCCTTGCGCACCTCGACCTTGTCAAACGGAGCCTGCGTCGTGTTGAAGGCGAGATAGGCGATGTTCAGGCCTTCCTGTTCTTCAACCTTGAGCGCCGGATTGGCCTTCATCGATTCCACATCGGCGGCGTTCGGATAAGGCATCAAGTGACATTCGCCGGCCTGAAGCTTCTGATAACGAACAGCCGCGTCGGTGGTGATCGCGAAAACGAGATCGTCGATCTTCTGCGCGCCGTTCCAGTAATCCGGATTGGCTTTATAACGGATCGCGGCATCCTGCTGGTAAGCCACGAACTGGAACGGGCCGGTGCCAAGCGGCTGCTGGTTCAGCTTTTCCTTGGCGTTGTCGGCTTCAAGCTTGTCAGCATATTCCTTGGACATGATGGATGCGAAAGGCATCGCAACATTGGCGAGGAACGGGGCTTCCTTGCGCTTGAGCTTGAACTTCACCGTCATGTCGTCGACCTTTTCGATCGTTTCGATCAGGTCAGGAAAGCCCATGCCATTGAAATATTCCCACGAACCGCCAGCGACATACTGGTGCCAGGGGTTCTCGGTGTTCATCTGACGGTCGTACGAGAAGATCACGTCGTCGGCGTTCAACTCGCGTGACGGCGTGAAGAAATCAGTGGTCTGGAACTTGACGCCCGGACGCAGCTTGAAGGTGTATTCCAGGCCGTCGTCGGAAACTTCATAGCTTTCGGCAAGGCCGGGTTCGGTTTCGGTGGAACCCTTCTTGAATTCGAGCAGGCGGTTATAAACCGTGTGCGCTGCGGCATCGAACGTCGTCCCGGCGGTGTACAAACCCGGATCGAACCCTTCCGGCGAACCTTCAGAGCAATACACAAACGTTTTCGCGCTTGCTGCGCCGCTCAAAATCGTTGCGGTCGCCAAAGCGGCCGCAAACGTCATCTTCTTCAACATTGCGCACTCCCCTTAATGTTGTGCAGGGCGAGCTTTTGATCTCTGCCCTTAAGCTCGCGATTAAACAGAGAACGAATCGATTTGCAAAGCCTTCGTGCCTGTGGATGGAACAGGCGGAAAGAAGCGCCTGCGATCCGATCATTCCGGATGAGCGCTTGTTGCAGCGCATAATGCGGGATTTTGCCGGATGTCCATGCCGTGACGGTCATTGCCGGAGGGAATGTCTCTTGAAATCAGAGAGTTGTTGGCAATGCCCGCGGGTTCAACGCGGCGGCGCCTGGCGCATCCGGAAACGCGCCCTTGCGACCAATCACACTGCCGTGATCGACATGAGAACGGGCGCGAACCCATGAGACCCGGAGGGATGCGACGTTTTGGCAATCCGGCCGTTTAAAGAACATTCGAAACGATAAACCAAATCTGGCAAAAGAATTAAAACAATATTCCCGGAAGCATAAGCAACTCACAAACCTGCGCCTTGACGCGATTCGGGTTTTGGTGGCCGCCCGATCTTATTCTTCGGTGTCTGGGCTTGTTTTCTCGCTTTTCGGCTTTCTGCCGCGCTTTTTCGGCTCGGTTGCTCCGTTGGAAACTTTTTCGCTCCTGGCTTTCCGGCCCAAGCCGAGGGTCTTGGCGAGTTGGGAGCGCTGGACTGCATAATTGGGCGCCACCATCGGATAATCCGCCGGCAAGCCCCATTTCGCGCGGTATTCGTCTGGCGTCATGCCATAGCTGGTCATCAAATGACGCTTCAGCGAGCGGAACTTCTGTCCGTTTTCCAGGCTGATCAGGTAATCGGGCGTAATCGATTTCTTGATGGGGACGGCGGGCTTGGGCGCGTCCAGGGGTTCGATCACCTTGGAGCCGCGATTCAAGCCGGCCAGCGCAGCGTGAACCTCGCCGATCAGAACCGGCAGGTCATTCGAGCGAACAGCGTTTTTGGCAACATATGCAGATACGATGTCGGCGGTCAGTTCCGCGAGTTTCGGGTAATCCGATCCCTCGGTCTCAGAAGTCATACAGTCAGCCCCTTCCAGAAATACAATCAACTACAATCGAGTAACCTAGCCGAATAGTAGAATGGTAGCATCTATATAAACAATCCATTCAAACTCACGATAGGGAAAGCAATAACTTCACAACAACTCGTAAATTAGCGATGACATTCCTCAGCGTCTCATGCAAGCCACCTGCATTGACTGGTTGCTTCATTCAAGCGCGCGCCGCAATGATCTCGTGAGCTCCAGGCGCGGCCAAAAAATATAACAAGCTTATCTGGCTGGACTTGAGGACAACAAAAAAGCGCTCCGCGAAAAAACCGCAGAACGCTTGAATGTTTGGGAAATGAAGGCGTTGAAGAGGGGCGAACCCCGATCAACGCTCCCAGCGGCTGAAATACAGCGCAAGCAAAGTCACGACTGCACCGGACAAGAGATAGCCGCCAGCCGCGATCAAACCGAAATTCACGGTCAGCAGAAGTCCGGCCAGAGGGGCGAAGCCTGCGCCGAACAGCCAGGCGAAATCCGAGGTCAGCGCGGATGCCGTGTAGCGATATTCCATGTCGAAATAGCTCGCCAAGGCGCCGGATGACTGGCCGAATGACAGGCCAAGCAGGATGAAGCCGGTGATCATGAAGACCGCTTCGCCGATCGGGCCCGCATCGAGCAATTGCGGCGCGAAGCCGCTGAAGGCTGCGATCGCCACGGCCGAGCCAGCCAGCAGCGTGCGGCGGCCGATACGATCGGCGAGAATGCCCGATGCGATCACTGCCAGAATACCAACGGCCGCGCCAATGCCTTCGATGATCAGAAAGCCGGACGGACCTTCGCTGGTATAAAGGAAGACGTAAGACAGCGGGAACACCGTCACCATGTGGAACAGCGCGAAGCTCGCGAGAGGTGCGAAGGATCCCAGCAGAATATTCGCCTTTTGCGTCCGCAAGGTGCGCACCACGGAAGCCGGCTGCAGGTCGTAGGTTTTGAAGGATGTGGTGTATTCAGGTGTCACCACGATACGCAAACGGGCAAACAAGGCCACCACATTGATGGCGAAGGCCACGAAGAACGGATAGCGCCAGCCCCAGCTGTAGAAATCTTCCGCGCCCAGATTGCCGACGAAATAGGCGAACAGGGCGCTCGCCACGACCAGACCGATCGGCGCGCCAAGCTGCGGGATCATCGCATACCAGCCGCGATGCTTTTCCGGTGAATTGAGAGCCAGAAGCGACGCCAGCCCATCCCATGTGCCAGCCAGCGCAAAGCCCTGTCCAAGCCGCAGCGCAGCGAGGATCCAGATCGCAGCGACGCCGATGGTTTCATAGCTGGGCAAAAGACCGATGGCCACCGTACAGGTGCCAAGCATGAACAAGGCAATGGTCAGCTTGGCACTTTTGCCGAAGCGACGCGCGATCTCGGTGAACACCAATGTGCCGAAGGGGCGGGCGACGAAAGCCAGTGCGAAGATCGCGAAGGAATAAAGCGTTCCCTGCACCTCATCGACAAAGGGGAAGAACAGACGCGGAAACACGATCACCGACGCGATCGCGTAGACAAAGAAGTCGAAAGCTTCAGACGTGCGGCCGATAATGACGCCAACCGCAATGTCGTTGGGGTTTACGGGATGCCCCGTATTCACGGCCCGGGCATCGCGTTCGGCAGTTGTTGTAGCTTGCACCATGTCTTTGTACCGTCAGGCTTCGGTTATTACGGCGTTACGTCCGGTATCCAGCGGTCCGGTTTCGCGGTTTGCCTTCTGCCGTCCGCGCCGTATTTTCCCCATTGGGCAAATTGTCCAATAGGGCTCGTTTCGTGATAAAGATAGGTGACGGCCAGAAAAGCAAGTGTGCACCCATGCTGAAATCCTTTCGCCGATTGTTACCTTTTGTTCTTTTGCCGCTGGTTCTGCTGCTTGGCGGTTGTAACCTCGAAGTGATGGCGCCTTCCGGCGATATTGCCGCGCGGCAGCGTGACCTCATCGTCATTTCCACCGTGCTGATGCTCATCATCATCATCCCCGTGATGATCCTGACCGTCGTTTTCGCACGCAAGTATCGCGCGTCCAACTCGCAAGCCGATTATGATCCGGATTGGGATCATTCCACGCAGCTCGAACTGGTGATCTGGGCCGTCCCGCTTTTGATCATCATCTGTTTGGGCGCCGTGACCTGGATGGGCACGCATCTGCTTGATCCGTATCGCCCGCTCGACCAGATTGCCAAGGGCACGCCGGTTGCCGATATCGACGAACACAAGCCCTTGCAGGTCAATGTGGTCGCGCTCGACTGGAAATGGCTGTTCATTTATCCCGAGCAGGGTGTGGCTGCGATCAACGAATTCGCGGCGCCGGTCGATCGCCCGATCCAGTTCCGCATCACCTCGTCTTCCGTGATGAACTCCTTCTACGTTCCAGCGCTGGCCGGCATGATCTATGCGATGCCGGGCATGGAAACGACATTGCATGCGGTGATCAACAATCCGGGCGAGTACAAGGGCTTCTCGGCCAATTACAGCGGCCACGGCTTTTCGGGCATGCATTTCAAGTTCCACGGCGTGGATCAGGCCGGGTTCGATGAATGGGTCGCCAAGGCCAAGGATGAAGGCGGCGCCCTGCAGCGGCAGGATTATCTCGTGCTTGAACAAAAGAGCGAGAATGTGCCGGTGCAATATTTCGCCGATGTTGATCCCATGTTGTTCGACGCAGCCGTCAACCGCTGCGTGGAACCTGGCAAGATGTGCCATTCGGAAATGGCCATGATCGATGCCGAAGGCGGCCTTGGCCTGGATGGATTGAAGGGCGGCCTTTTCCCGCTGACCTACGACAAATACGCCCGTCGCGGATCGGCGCTCGGACCTGAGCCCAAATTCGTTGCCTCGATCTGCACGATCGAGGAAGCGCTGGAAGCGGGAATTTCGCAAGCAGCCGTGATCGAGGCGCCGCGCAACCTCACGCCGGTGACGGGTGCCGGACTGCCGCGACCGTCGTTCCGTCCGCTGCGCGCATTCCCAACAACGGCCGAACTCGGCCAGCCCTCGAATAGCTGACATACCATGCCCGAGACATCACAGCTCACTCACGCAATCTTCGGCCGGCTTTCGCTGGATTCGCTGCCTCTGCACGAGCCGATCCTGGTCGTCACCTTCATTGCCGTGGTGATCGGCGGTCTGGCCGTTGTCGGCCTGATCACCAGGTTCAAGCTTTGGGGGTATTTGTGGAACGAGTGGTTCACCACCGTCGACCACAAGAAGATCGGCATCATGTATATGATCCTGGGCTTGATCATGCTTTTGCGTGGTTTCGCCGATGCGGTGATGATGCGCTTGCAGCAGGCCCTCGCGTTTGGCGGGTCCGAAGGCTATCTCAACGCCCACCATTATGACCAGATTTTCACGGCCCACGGCGTGATCATGATCTTTTTCGTGGCGATGCCGCTGGTCACGGGGCTGATGAACTATGTCGTCCCGTTGCAGATCGGCGCGCGCGACGTATCCTTTCCGTTCCTCAACAATTTCTCCTTCTGGATGACCACGGCAGGCGCGATCATCATCATGATTTCGCTGTTTATCGGCGAATTCGCGCAAACCGGCTGGCTGGCCTATCCGCCGCTGTCGGGCATTCAGTACAGCCCGGGCGTTGGCGTCGATTATTATATCTGGGGTCTTCAGGTTGCGGGCGTCGGAACCACCCTGTCGGGCATCAATCTTCTGGTGACGATCATCAAGATGCGCGCGCCGGGCATGACCATGATGAAGATGCCGGTTTTCACCTGGACTTCGCTATGCACCAACGTGCTGATCGTGGCGACATTCCCGGTTCTGACCGCAGTTCTGGCCCTGCTCAGCCTCGACCGCTATGTCGGCACGAATTTCTTCACAAACGACTTCGGCGGCAATCCGATGATGTATGTGAACCTGATCTGGATCTGGGGCCACCCGGAAGTCTACATCCTGGTTCTGCCGGCCTTCGGCATCTTTTCCGAAGTGGTTTCGACCTTCTCGGGCAAGCGTCTGTTCGGCTACACGTCCATGGTTTACGCGACCGTGGTGATTACCATCCTGTCTTACCTGGTATGGCTGCACCACTTCTTCACGATGGGTTCGGGCGCCAGCGTGAACTCCTTCTTCGGCATCACCACGATGATCATCTCGATCCCGACGGGCGCCAAGATCTTCAACTGGCTGTTCACGATGTATCGCGGACGCATCCGGTTCGAACTGCCGATGATGTGGACGATCGCTTTCATGCTGACCTTCGTGATCGGCGGCATGACCGGCGTGCTTCTCGCCGTGCCGCCTGCCGACTTCGTGTTGCACAACTCGCTGTTCCTCGTGGCGCATTTCCACAATGTGATCATCGGCGGCGTGTTGTATGGCCTGTTTGCGGGCATCACCTATTGGTGGCCGAAAGCCTTCGGTTTCAAGCTGAACGAGTTCTGGGGCAAATGCTCCTTCTGGTTTTGGGTGATCGGCTTCTGGGTCGCCTTCGCACCCCTTTACGTGCTTGGCCTGATGGGCGTGACGCGTCGCCTGCGTGTGTTCGATGATCCGTCGCTGCATATCTGGTTCATTGTTGCCGCTGTTGGCGCGGCCATGGTCGCCTGCGGTATCGCCTGCTTCCTGATCCAGATCGCCTATTCCATCTGGAAGCGCGACGAGCACCGCGAGACGACGGGCGATCCATGGAACGGACGCACGCTGGAATGGGCGACCTCCTCGCCGCCGCCGGCTTACAACTTCGCGTTCACGCCGGTGATTCATGATGGCGATGCATTTTCGGACATGAAAAAGCGTGGCTACAAGCGCCCGGTGGAAGGTTTCCGTGCCATCCACATGCCGAGCAACACGCCGACCGGCATCTATATTTCAGCCTTGAGCGTAGCGCTCGCCTTCGCTCTGATCTGGTTTATCTGGTGGTTGGCGGCGTTGAGCTTCATCGCCATCGTTGCGGTCGCCATCGCGCATACGTTCAATTACCACCAGCACTATTATATCCCAGCAGAAGAGGTGATCGCGACCGAGGACGCGCGCACCAAGCTTCTGACGGCAGGACAGTAAAGCATGACAAGTGCAGTCAATACGGCGAACGGGGCCGCAGCCGGTTCGGACGAGGTCGTTTTTTATCTGAGGGACGAACACGAACACGCCGAGGGTTCCAGCACATCGCTGGGCTTCTGGATCTATCTGATGAGCGATTGCCTCATCTTTGCGATCCTGTTCGCCATCTATGCCGTTCTCGGAACGAGCTATGCCGCAGGCCCGGGCCCGCAGGACCTGTTCGATCTCGACCTCGTCGCGCTCAACACCGCGATGCTGTTGTTCTCGTCCATCACCTATGGCTTCGCCATGCTGGAAATGGAAAAGGGCCGCATCGGTTCGACCCAGATGTGGCTGGCAATTACCGGCCTGTTCGGCCTGGCCTTCCTGATGATCGAACTCTACGAGTTCCATCACCTGATCCATATCGGGGCAACGCCGCAGCGCAGCGCGTTTCTTTCGGCCTTCTTCACGCTGGTCGGCACGCACGGGCTGCACGTCACCTTTGGTATCATCTGGCTGGTGACGCTGATGGTTCAGGTTCGCAAGCGCGGACTGATCCCGGCTAACCGCCGCCGCCTGATGTGCCTGTCCATGTTCTGGCATTTTCTCGATGTCATCTGGATCGGCGTTTTCACCTTTGTTTATCTGATGGGGATGCTCCGTTGAGCCAGCACGCCCAAACCGCGCACGCGGCAAAGAATTCCGCTCGCACCGCTGAAGAGCACGCGCAGGACAAATCGGAAAACCTGCACGACGAAGCGCACGCGCATGGCAGTTTCAAATCCTACATGACCGGTTTCGTGCTGTCGGTCATCCTGACTGCCATTCCGTTCTGGCTGGTGATGACGGGAACGCTCGACAAGAACTGGACGATCGCCATCGTCATGGGCATGGCCGTGGTCCAGATCGTCGTTCACATGATCTTCTTCCTGCATATGGATGCCAAATCCGAAGCAGGCTGGAACATGATGGCGCTGTTCTTCACCATTATCGTTCTGGTGATCGTGCTCGCCGGCTCCCTTTGGGTCATGTACCACCTGAACACCAATATGATGCCCAGCATGGATATGGGGGCAGGGCAGACATCTCCGTGAGCCGATCCCCGCAAACGGGGGGAGGCAATGGGAAGACCATGACGGATGCGGCCCGTTTGCCGCGCCGCGCCGGCATCGTGCTGATCCTCGTCATGCTCGGCGCCGTTTTGTTTGCGGGCTTGTGCGCGCTCGGCATCTGGCAGATCGAGCGTCGCGCCTGGAAACTCGATCTCATCGAACGGGTCGATGCACGCGTCCATGCCGAGCCTGTTGCCGCGCCGACGCCGGCACAATGGCCTTCGATCAATAAATCCGACGACGAATATCGCCGGATTTTCCTGCAAGGGCGCTATCTCAACGATCGCGAAACGCTGGTTCAGGCTGTGACTGAACGTGGCGGCGGGTTCTGGGTCGTGACACCGTTTCAAGCTGCGGACGGGTTTATCGTTCTGGTTAATCGCGGCTTCGTGCCGAAAGAGCGGCAAGCCCCGGATCAGCGCACGGGTGGGCAGATCGAAGACGAAACCCGGCTAACCGGGCTTTTGCGCATGAGCGAACCGGATGGCGGATTTCTGCGCGCCAATGATCCTGCCGCCGATCGCTGGTTTTCGCGCGATGTGGACGCGATCGCCAGCAAGCGTGACTTGCGCGACGTTGCGCCCTATTTTGTGGATGCCGACGCGATCAACAATCCCGGCGCGCCGGTCGGGGGACTGACTGTGCTGCGTTTCAACAACAATCATCTGACCTATGCGCTGACATGGTTCGGGCTGGCGCTGATGGTGCTGGCCGCGCTTGCCTTTCTGTTGCGAGACGAGTTACGCCTGCGCAAGCGATCAGGCGCGACATGAGCGTGAAGAAGGCGGCGGCACCTGCCTGGTATGACTGGCTTCGTTTGATCTGGAGCCCGGCGCTCGACACCGATGCCGCAAACAAGCGCAACCTCCTTTTGCTGGTGCAACTGCGCTGGCTGGCCGTTTGCGGACAGGTCGTCACCATCCTGTTCGTCGGTTTCGGCATGGGTGTGGAACTGCCGATCATTTCCATGGGCATGGTGCTCGGCGCCGTTGTGGCGCTCAATTTCTTCAGCCTCATCCGGGCCCGCGAAAAGGAAGCGCTCGCCAATGGCGAACTGTTTCTGCAGCTTCTGCTCGATGTCGCAGCGCTCACGGCGCAATTGTATCTGAGCGGCGGCGCGACCAACCCTTTCGTGTCGCTTTATCTTTTGCAGGTGACGCTTGGCGCGGTGCTTCTGCAGCCCTTGTCGAGCTGGCTGCTGGTCGCCGTTACCGCAGTTTGCTTTGTTTGGCTGTCATTTTCCTATCGCCCGCTCGCATTGTCGCATTTGCACGGAGACGGGCTGCTGGTGCTGCATGTCCAGGGCATGTTCGTCTGCTTTTTGTTGACGGCTGGACTGCTTGTCCTGTTTCTCGTGCGCGCCAGCAGCAATCTTCGCGAGCGCGATGCGCGGCTGGCCGATCTTCGCCAGCAATCGGCGGAAGAACATCATATCGTCAGGATGGGGCTGCTCGCTTCGGGCGCGGCGCATGAGCTCGGCACCCCGCTTGCCACCTTGTCGGTGATCCTGAATGACTGGAAGCATATGCCGGTTTTCGGCAATGATGAGGAGCTTTGCGAGGAAATCGCCGAAATGCAAAGCCAGCTCGATCGCTGCAAATCGATCGTGTCCGGCATCCTGATGTCTTCAGGCGAAGTGCGCGGCGAGGGAATGGTCCGAACCACAGTCACGGGCTTTATAGATGAGTTGGTTTCGGACTGGCGATCGGCGCGCTCACCGCGCAATCTGGTTTACCGCGACCAGTTCGGGCCGGATATGGCGATCATGTCCGACCTTTCCTTGAAACAGGTCCTGTTCAATGTGTTCGACAATGCGCTGGAAGCCTCTCCCGCCTGGGTGTCGATTACCGCGTCGCGCAACGAGGAAATGCTGCGCCTTGAAGTGAAGGATGCAGGCCCCGGCTTTTCACAGGACATGCTCGCTGAACTGGGACGGCCTTATCGATCCAGCAAGGGACGGCCGGGCGGCGGGCTCGGCCTGTTCCTTGTGGTCAATGTGGTGCGCAAGCTCGGCGGCAGCGTTGCTGCGCGAAACCGGGAACATGGCGGTGCCGTGGTGACGATTGATTTGCCCCTGGCGTCCCTGGCGATTGGAGACGATCATGACGACTGAACGCTCTCTGGTGATCGTGGAAGACGATACGAGTTTTGCGCGCGCGTTGCGCCGGTCGTTCGAGCGTCGAGACTATGATGTCCGGCTTTGCGACAGCGTTGCAGGCTTGAAAGAGTTGCTTGACGCGAAAACGGCGCATTTTGCCGTTGTCGACCTCAAACTGGTGGGCGGATCCGGGCTGGAATGCGTGCAGGTTCTGCATGCGCATGACCCGGAAATGCGGATCGTCGTGCTAACGGGCTTTGCCAGCATCGCGACGGCCGTCGAGGCAATCAAGCTCGGCGCCTGTCATTATCTCGCCAAGCCGGCCAACACGGATGATATCGAGGCGGCGTTCAAACGCGAGGAAGGCAGCACCGATGTGCCGCTCACGGAGCGCCCGACCTCGCTCAAGAACCTCGAATGGGAGCGGATTCACGAAACGCTGGTGGATACCGACTTCAACATTTCCGAAACCGCGCGGCGGCTTGGCATGCACCGCCGCACGTTGGCGCGCAAACTGGAAAAGCGTCGCGT
>JAFAGL010000101.1 GCA_023422735.1 Pseudomonadota bacterium | reverse complement strand
ACGCAACCATGCTCGCAACCGCGATACGGGTTGATCGAGCGGTCGAATGAAATATCGGGCGACTCGTTGCGCGTGATGATCGTGCGCGGCTTTTCGACCTGAACTTCGGTTTTGAAGGCTGGCAACTCTTCCCAGCTGTTCCAGCCATCGTCAAAAACATGGCGTGTGAACTGCTCGAACCGCCCGCTGGGATTGATGCCGGCAGAGCGCCCGCGCGTCCTTTCGGGCGCAATTCGCAATCCGCTCTCGTTCAGGATCGCGTTCGCCATCGAAGAGCGGCCTGGCGTGAAGGCTGCCTGGTCAGCAGTCCGGACGGCTTCGAAATTTCTCATCACCAACCTCCTTGCAGGTTGCGGAACAAAGTCGAATCGACTTCGACATGAATGTATTCCTATCTGAAGAGAAGGAACAAAACAAGAACTTATCGGCGGTGGATGTTTGGGAGGAGTTTGGGTAAGTGGGGATATGCTCAGTGTTGTGATAGATGCAGACGATCGCGACGAGGCCTTGGCCCGAACATTGGCCTCGCTGGTCGGCGGCGCTCTCGACGGACTTGTCAAGGAAGTGCTGGTCATCGATGCAGCGCAATCGCAAGCCACAGCGCGCGTCGCCGAGCTGTCAGGGTGCGTTTATCTTCCCCGCACCGATGTCCAGAACGCTGTTCGCCGGTGTCGCGGCAGTTGGATCCTTTTGCTGGAACCTGGCGCGTGCCTGGTCGAACGCTGGTCCGAGGGCGTACGCGCGCATATTGCGACGCAAGACAAACCGGCGCGGTTCAGGCCGTCGCGGTGGCCTTCTTTCATCCGCATGATGACGCGCAAGCCCTTTCCGGCCCTACTGTTGCCGAAACATCGGATCCTTGAATCGGCGGTGGCGGGAAATAGTCTGAAAGATGGTCTGGCCCGGCTGAAGTCGAAACCGCTTCCTATTGAAGTTCGAATCTTTAAAGACAGTAAGTAGGATCTACCCGCGCCAGAGCTCGCGAGCATGCAGGTTAGAATATGCCGACCTCCAGACAGAAACAGAACCTGCAACTCGAGCCGTGGGATGGCCCGGAAAGTTTTGATCTCTCGCCTTCAATGCTGGGCCAACTCAGATGGTTGAAATTCAAAAGCGAGCTGGAGCCGGATTATGCCGAATATGTTTTGCGGAGCAATCAAAGGTCGGCGTCGATATGCGGATTGATCGTCCTTGTTATCTGGCTCTGCTTCGCGGTTCTCGATTTCTTCAGGATCGATCTTGAAGCGCTTTACAGGTTCGATTGGCGGATCATTCTATGGCTGGGCGGGAGGTGGCTTGCGTTAGCTTCTTTGCTTGTCGCGCTTTTCGCTTCCGGCTTCTTTTACCGCAGTTATACCTGGCTCGCCCTGAGTTGTTACGTCATCATAGGCATGGCGACAGGCGTGAGCTCGAACCTGGCTTCGGGTTACGGGGCTTTCCACGCAGACAGTTCTCAGATCGTGGCCATCATGGCGGCCTTTCTTCCCTTGGGCGTCATGTTCCGCCAGGCATTGCTCGCGGCATGCCTTGTCTGCGCTTGGTGCATCGCCTGGAGCCAATCGTGGATCAATTACCAATCACCGGCTGCCAACCTCCAGATCATCTTCATGATGCTTGTGGCGGTGCCCATTGCCGGCGTCGGCGGCTACTTCCGGGAATATGCGGATCGAAAGCAGTATCTGCTCAGCCGGGTCCTGGAAAGACATGCGACCACGGACACACTGACCGGTTTGCATAATCGCCGCGGGTTCGAGCGACATTTCGATACTGTGCTGCGTCAGGCGAAGCGCGAAAAGAAGATGCTGGGCGTAGCGCTGGCGGATCTCGATTTCTTCAAGCAGTATAATGACACTTACGGCCATGTTGCGGGCGATGAGGTTTTGCGCGAAACCGGAACGGCCATGGCGAAAACGGCCCGTCGACCGCTTGATATGGTGGCGCGATACGGCGGCGAAGAATTCATTCTTCTGTTTTATGGCACGGATGAAGCCGGGGTCCGGCAAAGGCTCGAAGCAGCCATATCCAACATAAATACGCTTGCGCGCGAGCATCGCCACGGCATCGCCGGGCGCGTCACCGCAAGCTTTGGTTATACGATTGCGAATGCTCCGTCCGATACTCTGGAAGAGGTGGTCGCGCGTGCCGATCAGGCGCTCTATCTGGCGAAGTCTCGGGGTCGCAACCAGATCGTGTTTGCGCCAGATAACACACCGGAATTTCCCAAACCCTGAGCGCCGGAAATTGTGTGCCCTCAGCCTTTGTTGCGCTGAAGATGTTCATCCAGCCGGGGCATGATTTCCACGAAATTGCAGGGCATATGGCGGTAGTCGAGTTGCTTTTCGATGATCTCGTCCCATCCATCCTTGCAGGCGCCGGGCGAGCCGGGCAGCACAAAAATGAAAGTCGCGTTGATCGTGCCGCCGGTCGCGCGCGATTGAACGGTCGAAACGCCGATCTTTTCATATGAAACGCGATGGAAAATCGCTGAAAAGCCGTCCATCACCTTTTCAAACAGCGGTTCGAGCGCTTCCACCGTCACGTCGCGGCCGGTGAAGCCTGTTCCCCCCGTGGTAATCACGACATCGATAGCGGGGTCGCTGGTCCAGGAAAGGACCTTTTCGCGAATGGCGCTGATGTCGTCGGCAACGATCGCGCGATCCGCCAGCCGATGCCCCGCTGTTTCGATCCGTTGCGCGAGGATCGTACCCGATTTGTCTGTTCCGGGTGTCCGCGTATCCGAAACCGTCAAAACCGCAATTCCAACCGGGATGAATGGACGTGTTTCGCTGATACCGTTCATTGTTCCTCATCCGATCCCGTGAATTGCGTTTCCTGAACATACCAGTCCGGGTGCCGTTCGCGAATGGCCTGCGCGGCATCGCCCGCTTCGGCATTGGTTTGGAATATACCGAAGCATGTGGCGCCCGAACCGGACATGCGGGCAAGCGCGGCGTTTGTGCGCTCCAGTTCCGCAAGCACGTTGGCGATCAAGGGCACGGCGCTGATCGCAGCCGGTTGCAGATCGCTTCGGGTAGATGAAAGCCAGTCTAGCCAGCTTGCCGTGTGGGCTCCGGTCGGCAAAACGGGCAGGGGCGCATTGTCGCGCGAGCCCAGGCGGGAAAAGACGTCCGGGGTGGAAACCGCAACACCGGGGTTGACCAGCACGGCGTGGAAGGAAGGGCAGGCGGACAGCGGGATCAGGTTTTCCCCGATACCTGTCACGCGTGCCGGTCGGGCCAACAGGCACATGGGCAGATCGGCGCCCAGCGAAAGTCCAAGCCGGGCCATGTCTGTTTGCGAGACGCCCGCGTTCCAAAGCTTGTTCAGGGCGCGCAGTGTGGCTGCCGCATCGCTTGAACCACCGCCAATGCCCGAAGCAACGGGAAGGTTTTTTTCCAGGCGGATATGGACAGCTTGGTGCCCAACAGCTGTCGCGCGAAGCGCATCCCGCGCGCGCAGAACCAGATTTCGCGCGTTTGCGGGCACGTGGTCGGTGAATGGCCCGATGACGGAAAAGCCATCTTCATCACTGTTTTCCACGGTGATGCGGTCGCCGGCCTGCGCAAACATGACCATCGTGTCGAGCAGGTGATAACCGTCGGCGCGGCGTCCAACGACATGCAGGGCAAGGTTGATCTTGGCCGGAGCAAAGCAGGAGATCGTGCCGGCAGGCTTGCCCGGCATCAATCCTTGGCCACGGTATAAACGCCGGTCTTCGGATCGCGGATCAGCGTGCCCTGGCTGCCCGATTTCGCTTCCTGGTCGCGCCGTTTGATCCGCGCGTTCATTTTTTCAGCATCGCTTATCATTTTGCGATAACCGGCATATGCAACCGCCCCGGCAAAGGCGAGGATCAGCAATGGCGGCATGGGGGCAAATCCCTCGATGGATTGGGTTTCGGCAAAAGAATAGGCGGGAATTGATGGCAGATCAAAGGCGATAACGCGCCCATAAAGCCTGGTCTTCCACAGAAGCCATCAGGCTTTCGCCTATCGCTGCGCCGAACCGGCTGGCCGGATCCGGCATTTGCGCGCCCACCAGCCCGAAACGACGACCGAGCAGCCCCTTGGACGGGGCGATCACCCGCAGCTTGGTATCTTCGCCATAGCGCGCTTTCAGATTGCTGCGCAGATCACCCAGCGCATCCACCAAACCCAGCGCCACGCCGCGCTTTCCCGTCCAGAACACGCCCGTAAACAGGTCGGGATCATCCGCAAGCTTTGATCCGCGCCGTTCCTTGACCATGTCGATAAAGGTTTCGTGGACTTCCAGTTGAAGCGCCTTCAACCGCTCGATGTCTTCGGTTTTCTCGGGCTTGAAGGGATCGAGCACCGACTTGTTTGCGCCCGCTGTGTGAACGCGGCGCTCGATGCCCATCTTGGCGATCAGGTCCTGGAAACCGAAGGACGCGGAAACCACCCCGATCGACCCCACGATGCTGGAGGGATCGGCAATGATCTCGTCACCGGCAATCGCGATCATATAGCCGCCGGATGCTGCGACATCTTCCACGAAAACAAGAACATGCTTCTTCTTTTCGACCGCAAGATCGCGGATGCGCTGGTAAATCAGGCGGGATTGAACCGGCGAGCCGCCCGGCGAATTCACCGAAATCGCCACAGCCGGAGCATCTTTCACGGCAAAGGCTTTTTCCAGCAGTCCGGCGCAGGAAGCTAGATTGAGCGAAGGCCGCAATGGCGAACCGCCCGCCATGATTGTTCCGCTCAAACGCACGACCGGAATGGTAACATTGTCCTTGCGCATGGATTTGGGAAGGACACGACGGAAGAGGCGTTTCAAGGAAGGCTGGCTCCGGTTGCTGGGTTACCTTCATCTAGGTGGCGAGAAGGCCGACGCAATGGCTGGCTCAAAGCAAAAAAACGGCGGAACCCGCCTTGTCGCAATCGTGATCGCACACCTGCTTCACCATAACAAAGGCCGATCAATCGCCGAACAGGCTCATCTGACCATTGTTGATCGCTTCCGCGCGTTCGGTGAAACCCCGTCCGGACAGGTCGTGGACGATCAAGGGCGGATGCAGGGTCAAACCGGCGCGGGATGCGCGCACCGCACGCATGATGATGCGGATCGCCGGCTTGTCCGGGCGCGGCAGCACGGGAACGATTTCGGCATTGCCGAAGCGCCCCGCAAGGCCTGACAGAATGTCGGCGAGCGATTGCGGGCGGGCGATAATCGCGACGCCCCCCTTCGGCCTGACCATCGCCGCAGCCGTTCGCAGCCATTGCTCGAAAAGCCCTTGTACCATGACATGCGCTTCCTTGCGCAACGGATCGGGCGAGGAGCGATCGGGTTCGAGATTGAAGGGCGGGTTGAGAATGGCGAAGTCGGCGCTGTTGTCGGCAAGCCCGGCCATGCGCCGCGTTTGGCCGGTCAGGCTGACATCGGCTTCGATGATCTCGACCCTATTGCGCAGACTGGCATTGTCTTCCAGCGCCAGGCTTCGGTGCGCCCAAAGCACCATTTCATGGGAGCGTTCCACCAGAAGCGCTTTCGCCTTCGGGCATCGCGACAAAACGGCAAGACCAGCACCGCCAGCCCCGGCGCCGAGGTCGACGACCTGCCCGCAAAAGCTGGAAGGCACGGCAGACGCAAGCATCATCGCGTCCGTACCGATGCGATGGCCTGCATTGCGCGGTTGCGCCAGATGAAATGCACCGCGATGAAACGCATCGATGGAATGAGGCGGCCAGGCTTCGCGATCTGACGAGATGGCGTCAGTCCCGCTTGAGCTCGTCGGCAATTCCAGCATCCACAAGGATTTTGCGCGCTTCATCAATCCGTTCGGCATCGACCAGCACGCGCCGTTGCAACACGCCGATCGATCCTTCCATGATGCTCATATTCTCATCCGCCACGAAGCATTTGATGCCCGCATCGCGCATGAGCGAGTCTACAAAGGAAATTACGACGGCGTCGTTGGTTCTGATAAGTTCGATCATGTTCACTTGCTGACAGGTCCGGGTGCGGAAGTAAATAAGGCGCGCATGCCTCCAAAAAAGCCCCGGCCGGGAACTTGGCACTGTCCGTTGCAGTCACGGCGCGCTAATTCGCCCCTTGCTCCTGATGGAGCTGCCAAAGTAGAACTTGCGCCAAATTGGAAGATCGCGTCCGGGAGTGCCGCCGTGGGTGTCGTAGTTAACCTCGAAGATGGCAAGAAGCCGCAAGCCTCTATTGGAGCGCTGGTGGAGCTGACTGCTGCGGACATGAATGCCGTAAACGAGCTCATCTTGTCGAAGGCTGGCTCCGAGGTCACGATGATACCGGAAGTCGCGAACCACCTGATCTCATCGGGAGGCAAGCGTTTGCGTCCGATGTTGACACTCGCTGCCGCGCGTTTGCTCGGCTACGAGGGGGACGCGCATGTCAAACTCGCCATGAGCGTAGAGTTCATGCACACGGCCACACTTCTGCATGACGATGTCGTGGACGAAAGCGGTATGCGGCGCGGAAAGAAAACGGCGCGCATGATCTGGGGCAACCAGGCCAGCGTTCTGGTGGGCGATTTCCTGCTCGGCCAGGCTTTCCGCGTAATGGTCGATGTCGGCTCGCTGGATGCGCTGGATATTCTGTCGAATGCGGCGGCGGTGATTGCCGAAGGCGAAGTTTTGCAGCTTTCCGTGGCCAAGAACCTTGAAACCACGGAAGATGAATATCTCGATGTGATCAAGGCCAAGACGGCGGCCTTGTTTTCGGCCGCCTGTGAAGTCGGTCCGGTGATCGCCAATGCGCCGCGCACCAGTCGCGCTGCGCTGCGCTCTTATGGCACGAATCTCGGACTGGCCTTCCAGTTGGTCGATGATGCGCTGGACTATGGCGGGTCGACCAAAGATCTCGGCAAGAATGTCGGCGATGATTTCCGCGAAGGCAAAGTCACCTTGCCGGTGATTCTTTCTTATCGGCGCGGAACGGAAGAAGAGCGCGTATTCTGGCGCAAGGCGATCGAAGCGGGCGAAGCCGATGACGAAGCCCTGGAAAAAGCGGTCGGCCTTTTGAAAAAGCATAGTGCGATCACCGACACGATCGGGCGTGCCCGGCATTTCGGTGGTATCGCCCGCGATGCTTTGGCGCCCTTGCCGAACTCGCCGCAAAAAAGCGCGTTGCTCGACGTGATCGATTTTTGCATCAGCCGCGTGGTCTGATTTCACCTGGGTCACGACGAGCGCCGCGCCCAGCGCACCAGCGGCGATTGAAGGCTCATCGTAAAAAGGCCATTCTTGGGCGTCACGGAACGGATCGCTTCGAAATCGATGCAAACCAGCGGGCCAGCGGCTCGGGAAGGGACTAGCGGGATGCAACTTCGATCAAGGAACGCGCTGCAGGCGCTCGTGGTGGCTGCGAGCCTGTCTTCGGCGCTTGTTCCGGCCTTCGCCAAGCAGCAAGCGGAGCCGGATCGCATCGATCCTCGGTCGATCACCACATTTTCCGGCGCGTTTCTGGCGGCGCGAACCGCCCAGATCGACAAGGATTTCGATAGCGCCACGATTTACTACAAGCGCGCTTTGGCGCTTGATCCGGGCAATCAGGAGGTCGAGCGCAGCCTTTTTCTCGGCCTTTTGGCGACCGGCGATTTCGATCAGGCTGTGCGCCACGCCGAAAAGCTGAAGCTGGTTCGCGGCGTTTCGCGTTTTGCCACCATCGCTCTCGGCATCGATGCCATGCGCCAGCGCGATTATGCCAAGGCCGACACGCTGTTCAGCGGCAATGTCGAATCCGATCTGGATCAGCTTGTCACCGGCCTGTTGTCGGCTTGGGCGAAGGCGGGCAAGAACGAGCCCAAGGAAGCTCTGAAAGCTCTGGATGACCTCGATGGGCCGCCGTGGTTCTCGCTGTTCGTCAAATATCATCGCGCTTTGATTGCCGAACATGGCAAGTTGGACGATGAAGCCCGCAAGACCTTCGCCGAAACGGTCGGCAATCAGGAAGCGGGCGGCGCGGCCCCCGATACCTATCTTCGCGCGGTTGAAGCCTATGCGATCTTTCTTGCCCGCAAGGGCGAGCGGGATGCCGCGCTGAAGGTGCTCGACGATGCCGACCGGTTCATCCCGGGCCGCTTGCCCATCCTCAGCCTTCGTGGCGATATCCGCGACGGCAAGGAAATTCGCCGGCTGGTGCGTCAGCCCTCGGAAGGCGCGGGTGAGGCGATGTACAACATCGCCGCTGCGCTCAACCAGTCGGGCGGTGAGGATTTCGTTCGCGTTTATCTGCAATTCGCGTTGGCGCTTAGTCCTGGCAACGACATGATTCTGTTGCAACTGGCGGGGATCGCCGAACAGCAGCAGTTGCCGCGCGAGGCGATCGATCTTTATTCGCGCATTTCCAAGACGTCGGCCCTGAAACGCGCCGCAGAACTGCAGATCGGACTCAATCTTGCTGATCTCGATCAGAAGGATGAGGCCATCGAGCATCTGCGCATCGCGCTGGAAGAAGACAAGAGCGACATGCGCGCTTATCTCGCGCTTGGCGGTGTTTATGCCAGCCAGGAAAACTGGCGTTCAGCGTCGGAAGTCTATGATGAAGCGGCGAAAGCCCTGGCTTCCCCGGCGCGCGCCAACTGGAACATCTTTTATCAGCGCGGCATATCCTACGAGCGATTGAAGGAATGGGACAAGGCCGAGCCCAATTTCCGCAAGGCGCTGGAGCTTTATCCCGATCAGCCGCAGGTGTTGAATTATCTCGGTTATTCCTGGGTCGACATGAACATCAACCTCGATGAAGGGTTGAAGATGATCCAGCGCGCGGTCGAGTTGCGCCCCAGCGATGGCTACATCGTCGATTCGCTTGGTTGGGCTTATTATCGGCTCGGTCGCTATGACGACGCGGTAACCGAACTTGAACGCGCGGTGTCCCTGAAGCCGGACGATCCGGTTCTCAACGACCATCTGGGCGACGCTTATTGGCGCGTCGGCCGTCGGTTGGAAGCGACGTTCCAGTGGAACCACGCGATCGACCGCAAGCCGACGGAACAGGAGCTGCCGAAGATCCGCGAGAAGCTCGCAAAGGGTTTGCCTGATATTGCAGATCCTGCGGCTGCGAAGGCCGATCCGTCGAAACCGGATGCGCCGGATGCGGCGCCTAAGCCGGATGAAAAGGGCTGATCGGCGCTTCCATTTCGAGCTAAACGGCTCTAGGACGGCGCCAACCCGCCGTCGATCAGCCCGAGGCCTTTCTCCGTGACCGCCATTTCTGCTCATAACGACCCGAAACGCTCGTTCCAGGGCTTGATCCTGACCCTTCACGCTTATTGGGCGGATTACGGCTGCGTCATCCTGCAGCCTTATGACATGGAGGTCGGTGCCGGAACGTTTCACCCGGCCACAACGCTGCGCGCGCTGGGGCCAAAGCCGTGGAACGCTGCCTATGTGCAGCCGTCGCGCCG
>JAFAGL010000078.1 GCA_023422735.1 Pseudomonadota bacterium | reverse complement strand
TCTTGGTATTGAAGGTATCATGACTTTCGGCGCCATGATCGGGTGGCTTTCGGTTTATCATGGCGCTGACTTGTGGACCGGCCTGCTGATCGCGGCTGTCGCCGGTGGCCTGTTCGGTTTCCTGCACGCGCTGTTGACCGTCACGCTCGGCCTTTCCCAACACGTTTCCGGGCTTGGCGTGACACTGTTTGCATCGAGTTTCAGCTACTACGTTTTTCGCCTTGTGGTGCCCACATCGGGCACTCCGCCAACCGTTGCGCCATTCCAGCCAATCGCTATTCCGGGACTGTCTGACCTCCCGTTCGTCGGACCGGCGCTGTTTACGCAAACGCCGCCGACCTATCTTGCAATTCTGATCGCCGTCCTCCTTGCTTATATTCTGTTTCGTACCCCGGCAGGTCTGGCCATCCGCATGACGGGTGAAAACCCTCACGCAGCCGAGGCACAAGGGATCAATCCTATGCAGGTTCGCTATGCGGCCGTAATCGGCGGGAGCGCGCTGATGGGTATCGGTGGCGCGTTTCTGACGCTTTCCGCCTTCAACAGCTTCTTCCCGACTATGATCCAGGGGCGCGGGTGGATCTGCATCGCGCTGGTGGTATTTGCAACCTGGAAGCCGGGCCGTGCTCTGTTCGGCGCTTTGCTGTTTGCATTCTTCGATGCCTTTCAGCTGAGATTGCAGCCGATGCTCAGCGGCATCGTACCTTATCAGATATTCCTGATGACGCCCTATCTTCTATCCATCATCGCACTCGCCGTCATGGCGCGTCGAGCCCGCGTACCACAAGCGCTGATGCAGCCGTATCGGCGCGGTGAACGGTAAAACTTCCTATTCCAGCGAGTATCCCATGTTCGATCTCATCATCCGTAACGCCAATCTTCCCGATGGTCGCCAAGGCATTGATATCGCTATTGCGCAGGGCAGAATTGCCGCTATCGAGAAGACGGTCAATGCGGAGGCCGGTGAGGTCATCGACGCGACGGGCCGGCTGGTCAGCCCGCCCTTTGTGGATCCGCATTTCCATATGGATGCAACCCTGTCGCTGGGTCTGCCTCGCATGAATGTTTCCGGAACGCTGCTGGAAGGTATCGCGCTTTGGGGCGAGTTGCGACCGATCGTGACGAAGGGAGAGCTGGTCGAGCGCGCGCTGCGCTATTGCGACCTCGCCGTTTCACAAGGGCTTCTCTTCATTCGCAGCCATGTCGATACGTCGGACCCGAAGCTGGTGACCGTCGAGGCGATGCTGGAAGTGCGCGAGCGCATCAAGCCTTACATCGATCTGCAACTCGTTGCCTTCCCGCAGGATGGCTATTATCGCGCTACAGATGGTGTTTCCGCTCTTAACCGCGCACTGGATATGGGGGTCGACATTGTCGGCGGCATCCCGCATTTCGAGCGCACGATGGGTGAAGGCACGGCGTCGGTGGAGGCATTGTGCCGGATCGCTGCGGATCGCGGCCTGCCGGTCGACATGCATTGCGACGAAAGCGACGATCCGATGTCGCGTCATATCGAAACGCTTGCGGCCGAAACGATCCGCTTTGGTTTGCAAGGGCGAGTGGCCGGTTCACATCTGACGTCGATGCATTCGATGGACTCGTATTATGTGTCGAAGCTGATCCCGCTGATAACGGAAGCGCAGATCAATGTGATCCCTAACCCATTGATAAATATCATGTTACAGGGTCGGCACGACACCTATCCGAAACGGCGCGGCATGACGCGTGTGCGCGAATTGATGGAGGCCGGCATCAACGTCTCCTTCGGGCATGATTGCGTGATGGACCCCTGGTATTCCATGGGGTCCGGCGACATGCTGGAAGTTGCGCATATGGCGATCCATGTCACGCAGATGGCGGGGGTCGAAGACAAGAAAAAGGTCTATGACGCGATCACCGTAAACTCGGCAAAAACCATGGGAATTCAAGGGTATGGCCTTGAGAAAGGCTGCAACGCGGACCTTGTTATCCTGCAAGCGCACAACACGCTTGAGGCCTTGCGGTTGAAGCCCACAAGGCTTGCAGTTATCCGGCGCGGCAAGGTGATTGCACGCTCGGCGCCGCGCATCGGCGAACTGTTTCTGGACGGGCGACCGGGGAAGATTGACAGTGGTCTGGATTACCTCCCGGCAGGCTGAAAAGCGAAGCGAGGCGATACAATTTGGCGATTTGGCGAAGTGATTTCGCCATTTTACACGACATCATTTCGCCAAAACGGCGGTTTGGCGACGGCATTTCCGGCCAAACCGTGATTTTGTCGGGCGATCAGTAGCCCTGTTCGATATCGACAATGCCGATCAGAGATTTTCCGTCAACAAAGCTTCGAATATTTTCCGAAATCCGCTCGGCGAGAAGCGGCTTGATCATGTCAGCCGTGTCGGCGGTGTGAGGGGTGATGAGCACCCTCGGCTCGTTCCACAAAGGATGATCCTTGGGAAGCGGTTCGGGGTCGGTGACGTCGAGGGCGGCACCCGCGATCTGTTCGCTGCGAACAGCTTCGATGAGATCATCGGTCCGGATGATCGGACCACGCGCGACATTGACGACGATCGCGCGTGACGGGAGCGCGGCGAACTGGGCAGCGCCGATCATCCCGCGCGTTTCATCGGTCAATGGCGTCGCGATCAACAGCACATCGACATCCGGCAGGATGTTCGAAAGCTGATCGGGCGTCACGGTTTGATCTACACCTTCGACCGGCGCACCCGATTTGCGGATCACCGTGCTGCGAATGCCGAACGGTGCGGTCAGCCGAAGAAATTCGGTGGCGATGCCGCCGGCACCGATAATCGCAACATGCAGGCCAAACAAACTTGTTCCGGCCTGCTTGCCCCATTCGCGCGCACGAACACGCTCGGGGATTTTGCGCAACAAGGCGAGGGTCAGCGTTAGCGCATGTTCGGCGACCGGGCGCGCATAAGCACCTTTGGCGCTTGTCCAGATATAGGCCGGATCAAGCACTTGGGCTGAAACGAAATCGTCCACCCCGGCGCTTGGTAGCTGCACCCATTGCAGCGACGGGCACTGGCGAAGTACATCCGGCAACTCAGCGGTTTGATGGAAACGGTTCCAGATCAACGCGCGCGCCTGCGCCCCTACCGGGACGACCTCGCCGCCGCCATTGCGAACGGCATCAGCCAGAAGATCGCTCGGTTCGGCAATCGCAACCGGTAGTTTGCTCTCAGCCATTGTTCCAGATCCCGCTTTCGACATCATGACGATGTTCTTCCAATTGGCTTTCTTCGTCAAAGGTCATGGACACCGCTTTCGTCCGGTCGAATTGCGGCCAGCCCGGATCCCCGGATTTCGCAAAAGCGACCCAGCGGCCGTGCATGTCGTCGGCCAGCGACTGTGGAGCGGCGTCGCCGAGCATTGCCGGGATATTCGGATGATCGAGATTGTTGAACACGAATGGCAGCTCCACCAGGTGGGAGGCACCAATCTTGTTGTCCATCTGCGGCGTCTTCCATGTAAACTCGTAGAGCCAGGCGTCGTTGCCGTTTTCCGAATGCTGGCCGGCTGTCCACACCGTGCCGGCACCGAACATGGCCCAGGTCTGGATGCGATCGCGGATCTGGCCCGGCGTGGCACCGGAACCCAATGTTTCCTGAAGGAAGCCGATCAGGCGCTCCGGTTCATCGTGAACGCCTGCCGCATATTCGCGCACATCCTGCATCGTGGCTTTGTCATGAAGCCCGTTCGGCACGGTGAACAAAGTCGCCTCGTCGGTATTGAAGCCCCAGATGACTTTCTTTCCCGCACTTGAACCCTCGATGAAGGCTTGCTTTGGATTGTGCGGGATCACCTTACCGTCGGCATGTGGGCGCGCGAGCAAGGTTCCGGCCTTGCCCAGAAGCGGGCTGGAGTTGTTCGCTGCAACGGTTGCCTGAAGGCCAAGCAACTGATCCTTGGCAAGACTACGAAACGCATCGACCGTGGGCTCGCAACCAAGCTGGTGTGCAACAGCCTCAGCCACGGCATCCGCAAACTCGATGGAGGGCGCGGATGGTGCCAAACCGGATTGGCTGATCGCCTTGTGGAAAAGCGACTTTGCGCCCGGCGCCGTCAGAAGAAGGTTGATGCTGGCTGCACCGGCGGACTCGCCAAAGATCGTCACATTCTGCGCATCGCCGCCGAACCGGTCGATGTTACGCTGAATCCAGGCCAAGGCCGCCATCTGGTCGGAAAGACCGACATTGGCATCGCCGCCTTGCAGGCGAAGGAAGCCCTCGAACCCCAAGCGGTAGTTGATGCTGACAATGACGACGCCGGAAGATGCGAAGCGTGTGCCGTCATACATCGGCACGGCCCCGTTGCCGTGATCGAACGCGCCGCCGTGAATGTAAACCATGACCGGCGCGCGGCCTGTCAGGTTCGGCGTCCAGATATTCAGATTGAGAATTTCGTCGCCGTGAACCCAGCCTGGGCAAAACACGGAGCGATAGTTGAAGCCCCTGCCCCGGAATGCCGGTTCGAGCTGCGGCGAAGTTGCACCGGTGACGGTCGCATCGCGCTCGCCCTTCCAGCCGGGGTGGGGCTGCGGTACCTTGAACCGGTTCTCACCGAAGGGGGCAGCCGCATAGGGCACGCCACGAAAGTGCATCACTTCCGGGGTCTTGCGGAACCCCACGATCGAGCCGCTTTCGATCTCAACCACGACGGAACTTTTGCTCATCTCAATTTTCCGATTTCGATTGGTAGCAATTCAAAGGGTGACGGTTCAGGCCGGATTTTCGCTGGCGAGTTCAAGCCGCCGCTGCCGACGTTCCTTTTGTCGCGCAGGATCAGGCACTGGCGCGGCGAGGAGAAGACGCTTGGTGTAGGGATGCTGCGGACGCGAGCCGATGATTTCGGAATCGCCCCATTCCACGATCTCGCCGTGATACATGACGGCGACCCTGTCCGATATCTGGCGAACGAGTGCCAGATCATGCGCAATGAACAGATAGGCGACGCCGGTTTCTTCCTGGATTTCGCGGAACAGTCCGGTGACGCGTTCCTGCGTTGACACATCCAGCGCGCTCACAGGTTCGTCGCAAACAACAAGCTTCGGATCGACCATGAGCGAACGGGCAATCGCGATGCGCTGACGTTGCCCACCGGAAAACTCGCGCGGCAAGCGCTTCAGCGCGTCTTTGGGAAGCTTGACGCGTTCAATCAACCGCGCGGCCTTTGCGCGAGCATCCGCCAGACTGCCCATGCGGTGAACCCGCATAGGCTCGATCAGGATATCCTCGATCGTCATGACCGGGTTGAGCGAGGAATAGGGATCCTGAAACACGACCTGGATATGCCGGCTGAGCTCACGTCGCGCAGACCTGTGGGCATGGGTGATATCACGGCCTTCGAAGCTGATCTGCCCGGAATGGGCATCCGCCAAACCGAGGATCGCGCGGCCGAGCGTGGTCTTGCCGGAGCCGGATTCGCCGACAAGACCAACGGTTTCTCCTCGCTTGATATCGAGCGAAACCCCATGCAACGCACGCTTCGGCTTGGCGAAAAAACCGGAGCCCGGATATTCCACAATGAGATTTTCGACCTTGAGCAGTGTTTCACTCATGGCTTGATCCACTTCTGCAGGTTCAAAGATCGCGCTCAAGCGCAGTGGCATGTTCCAAAAGCGAACGGGTGTAAGGATGCTTCGGTGTGTCGAAGATTTCTTCCACCGAAGCCTGCTCCACCAGTTCGCCATCACGCATGACGGCAACCTGCTGGCAGATATCGGCCACGACGCCGAGATCATGCGTCACAAGCACGATCGACATGCCGAACTTCGCTTGCAGCTCGCGAAGAAGATCGAGGATCCCCGCTTCCACCGTGACATCGAGCGCCGTTGTCGGCTCATCCGCGACCAGTACATCCGGCTGACCTGCGAGAGCCCAGGCAATGGCGACGCGCTGCGCCATGCCACCCGAAAGCTGATGCGGATAGCTGTCATAAACCAGCTTGGGGTCGCGCATGCCGACAGTTTCCAGCAATTCAAGCCCGGCGATATCCGCTTCGCGCTTCGACAAGCCGCGGAAGCGCATCAACGGCCCGCGCAACAGGGTCTTGACCTTGAAGCAAGGATCGAGCGCGGCCATCGGCTCCTGGGAGATCAGCGCGATCCGGCGGCCGCGAATACCGCGATAACCCTGCTCGTCGGCACCCGCCAGATTTCTGACGCCATTGGCATCCGGCAACAGAATGTCGCCGCCGCTGACATGCAAGGGTGCGGGCAGCAAACCGAGGATCGCAAGCGCCGTCATCGTCTTGCCCGAGCCAGATTCCCCGACCAGACCAAGCGTGGTGCCGCGCTTCAGATCAAGGCTGACGCCCTTTACGATCGAAACCTCGCGGTGATCGGGATCGCTGAAAGACACGTGAAGGTTGCGCACCGACAAGGCTAGATCCTGATCGAGCAGATCGCCGGTCGTAACATCTGTCTTACCAGCCACGCGGCTTGCGCTCGACGCCAGCAGATTGCCACGCTGCGCCTGCGGCAGTGCATCGCGCGCGGCATCGCCGATCAGGTTGAAGGCCAGGGTCGTCAAGGCAATCGCAAAGCCCGCCGGGACCATCATCCAGGGTTGGGTGTAAACCTGCATCGAGGCTTCGGACACCATCTGGCCCCAGCTCGGATACGGCACGCGAACGCCCAGACCAAGGAAGCTCAAGCCCGACTGAAGCAGAAGCGCGATGCCCAGCGTCATCGATGCCTGCACCACGATCGGGCCGATCATGTTGGGCAAAACGTGGCGAATGAGGATGCGCAGGTCGCGCACACCGAAGACGCGCGCCGCATCAACGAACAATTCACGCGCCACACCCTGGGTCGTGGACGTGGACAAACGCAGGAAGCCGGCGGAAAGCAACACGCCCAGCGCGATCATCGCCAGATACATATTGTTGCCGAACACTGCGAGAACCGCCAAAAGCACGATGATCGCAGGGATGGTCAACAACAGATCGGCAAAGCGGTTTGCCAGCATATTGACCGTGCCGCCATAATAGCCCGACAAAAGACCGAGCGGCAAACCGATCACCACAGCGACGGCGACCGCCAGAATGGACCCGAGCAGAGCTTCGCCGGCACCAAACATCAGACGGCTGAGAATATCGCGGCCCAACTGATCCGTGCCCAGCGGATGGGCCCAGGACGGCAACTGGAAAGTGGCCCTCAGATCATTCTGCAGCGGACCATAAGGCGCAAGGCTATCGGCAAAGATCGCGCAAACCGCAACGAGAGCGAGCCAGACAATGCCAATGAGCGCCGTTGGCGAACTCACGACCTTGCGCAGATAGCCGCTGCGTGCGGGCGCGGCGGCAACGACATCCACCTGCGCGGTTTCAGTGTCGATCACGCTCATGACAGTCTCGCCTTCGGGTTGAGCCATCCTTGCAACAGATCAAGGACAAGATTGACCAGGAGAACCACCACCGTGATGTAAACCACGACGCCCTGCACCACGGGGATATCCCGCTGCTGCACAGCATTGACCACAAGCTGACCGATGCCCGGCAGTGCGAACACCTGCTCGGTAATAACCGCGCCGCCCAGCAGCGCCACGAATTGCAGGCCGATCACCGTGATGACCGGGATCGCCGCATTGCGCAAACCGTGCTTGAAGGCGATGGTGCGGATCGGCAAACCGCTGGCGCGCAGCGAACGGATGAAATCCTTGCCGAGAACTTCCTGGAAGGATGCGCGCATCTGGCGCGTCAATGTCGAGATCGCCGCAACCGAGATCGCCGCAATCGGCAGGATCAGCGACAGCGCCCAACGGGACGGATCGCGCGTCACCGGCACATAGCCGTTCGCAGGCAGAAGGTTCAACGTAACGGCAAACAAAAGAACCAGCAAAAGGCCGCCCCAGAAGCTTGGGATCGCCATGCCCATGCTGGTGATCGTGCGCAACACGCGATCAACCATGCCGCCTTTCAGCGACACCCACATGCCGAGCGCGATGCCGATCACCGAGGAAAAAAGGGTCGCACCGATGGCCAGCGTCAGCGTGACGGTGGACCGCTGTCCGATGGCCTGCAATACGCTTTGCTTGGTGATCAGCGACGAGCCGAATTCGCCTTGCACCAGACTTCCGAGATAAGCGAGATATTGCGTCCCAAACGACTGGTCGAGGCCCAGCTCCTGACGCACGCGCGCCAGCTGTTCGGGCGTTGCCTGATCTCCAAGGATCGTCGTCGCCGCATCTCCGGGCAGGAAATACACCAGCAGGAATGTCAGGCTGGTAATGATGAACAGCGTGGGGATCGCCGTCAGAAGGCGCTTTGTCACAAACCAAAGCATGGATGATGGCCTCCCGCGGGTTCGAGGCGAACGGCCCCGAACCCTGTTTTTGTTAGAGGATTACTTGTTGCGCAGTTCGTAGAACAACGGAACCGTGACGCCCGGCGTCATCTTCACGTCGCTCAAGGCTTCTTCGCGATAATAGGCAACCGCGTTGACGACCGTGGTGGGCAGATACCAGGCCTGTTCGGTCACCGCCTTGCTGAGCTTCTGGAACCCGGCCTTGCGTTGCGCGTCATCAGGCTGATTGGCCGCTTCCTGCCAAAGCTTATTCAGCTCCGGATCTTCCGTCGAGAAGGCGTTGAACACGGTGCCCTTCGACAAAAAGAGCGTCTTGGCATCGGTGAAGGTACCCTGCCCGCCAAAACCGTTCACGAACGCGGAATTCTGGCGCAGTATTGCGGGATCGGGTGCCTGGCCCGCGGTTGACACGATGTTCATGGTCACGCCGATATCCGCGAGATAAGCGGCGACGGCCTGTGCGAAATCATTGTCGCGCTGGGGGAAGAAATTCGCCACGGAGAAGCTGAAGCCATCGGCAAAGCCGGCTTCCTTCAACAGGTCCTTCGCCTTTTCAGGATCGTAGGAATAGAAATTGTCCAGCTCGGGATCATAGCCCTCGGTGTTGGGCGCGAAAATCTGATCCGTGACCGCACCTTCGCCGCGATAAACGGAAGCCAGGATGGCTTCACGATCAACCGCATAGTTGAGCGCCTGACGAACACGCACGTCCTTAAAGGCAGGCGTGACTTCGCCATTGCGGTCACTCAACACGATGTGGAACACGTTGGTCGGCTGCTGCACGACCTGAAGGCCCGAACGCCTGGCGACCTCCACGTTTTCCGGTGCGCCATAACCGAGCTGTGCCACGCCCGACTGAAGAGCGGCCAGCATCGCGTTCTGGTCCGCATAAACCTTCATCGTGATGGTTTCATACGGATAAGCGTCCGGATCGTAGTAGTTCGGGTTCTTGGTATAAACATAGGTGTCGTTGGTGATCGTGCTGGCGGTATCGAGCAGGTATGGACCTGCGCCCGCCGGATCATTTGCGAGGTTGGCACCCTCTTCGAGCGCCTTGGGATTCACGATCATTCCGCTCAGCTGGCTGATGATGCGCTGCAAATCCGGGTTCGGCGTTTTCAGGTTGATGACAACCGTTTGCGGATCGACAACCTCAACGCTGTCGAGCGTATCGGAAAGCTCGCGGGTCTGCGGGCCGGTCACGGTTGCGAGACGATCGAGATTCTTCTTGACGGCTTGCGCATCCAGAACGGTTTCGCCATCGGAAAACTTCACGTTCTCGCGCAGCTTGAGCTGATACTTCGTTTTCGCGTCATCGACATAACCGAACTCGACGGCCAGGCCAGGCGAAAAGGTGCCATCCGTGCCCTGACGGATCAGCGGCTCGTAAACCGGCAGCAGATACATCTGATACTGGCCGCCCCAAACGCTCAACAGCGGATCAAAGGAATTGGGCGCGCGCTGAACGCCTACGGTAATCGTGGTGTCCTGGGCATAAGCGGAATTGCCGAAGCCGGTCAGCGACAAAGCAAGCGTCATGCCGGCTCCAACGAGCAGGCTACGGCGCGAAAGACGGGCGATAGTCATTTTGTTCAAGTCTCCTCCAGTGAAAGAAAGTGTGACGGCACCCGGATCGAGGCGCGGGTTTCAGTGAACGGGACTCAGATACTCGCCGACCAGATCGACGATGCGATCGACCGGCAAAAAGGCATCCGCGATCAAGCCCGCTTCCTGATCTTCAAGCGGCTCCAGCGTTTGCAGCTGAGATGTCAGAAGGCTGGCTGGCATGAAATGCTCTCGGCGGGCGACGAGCCGCTGCTCGATCTTTTCCTTCGGTCCCGACAAGAAAACGAACATGGCATCGTTTTCGGCACCGCGAAGCAATTCGCGATAGGATTTCTTCAGAGCCGAACAGGCGACGACCGTGCTTTTGCCCTCCCCTGCCTGCCTATCCATCCAGGCGCGCACGGCGCGCAGCCACGGTTCGCGATCAGACGAGGTCAGCGGGATTCCAGCGGACATCTTGGAGATGGCTTCGGGCGTGTGGAAATCGTCGGCGTCCGCGAAGCTGCGGCCAAGCCTGCTCGCCAAAGCCTGACCGATGGTCGATTTTCCGACACCTGAGACACCCGACACCACGATGTGCCGAAACGGTGACTGCCCGCTGTTCAAGACGCTCCTCCCCAGAGCAATTAAATGTGCATATGTAGTACATAGCATTTAGTTACGGAGTCAACGACCATTGTGTCTGTCCCCGATCGAGGGCAATCATGCAGTGGAAAAACAGAGTTGAGCCGAGCGCTTCGGTGCGTGATACGCACCGGTTCGGCAATCAGGAATATGAGGGGTCGGGGTCTGTCACGTCTCACAATGCATGATGATCTGCTGAGCGTTCTTGGCGCCCGGATCTGTGGAGGTGTCTACAAGCCGCTGGAGGTTTTGAAGACCGAACAACTGTCGGAGGAGTTCGTTTTATCGCGCACGGTGGTTCGCGAAGTCCTGAAAGTGCTCGAATCGATGGGGCTGATCGCAGCCCGACGCTCGATCGGTCTGGTGGTTCTTCCACAAGACAACTGGCATGTGTTCGATCCACGCGTGATCGAGTGGCGGCTGGCCGGACAGGACCGCAAGAAACAGCTCTTGTCGCTGACCCAGCTGCGACAGGCAGTTGAACCCGAATCCGCAGGGCTCGCCGCGCAGCATGCGAATGCCGATCAGCGCAAACGCATCGTCGAACTTGCCCGTTTGATGACGGAAACCGGCGATTGTGGTGATCTCGACCAGTTTCTGGCGCATGATATCGAGTTTCACCAATTGCTGTTGCAAGCCAGCGGCAATGAAATGTTCCGTGCGCTTTCAACCAGCGTCGCTGCTGTTCTGGAAGGGCGGACCCGGCACAAGCTGATGCCGCGCAAACCCAATCCGGAAGGCCAGCACCTGCATCGCCT
>JAFAGL010000071.1 GCA_023422735.1 Pseudomonadota bacterium | reverse complement strand
GTGGCGCGGCGAGCGACACGGGGAGTGCCAGGCTGGCTGCAAGGGCCAGGCTCATGAGATATTTGGCGGTGCGGCGTACAGGCATCGGCATTTCCTTCAAACAGGGCGTCAACACACTCTGGCTGATCGGAGTTATCAGAGGGTTTACCATGATTATCTCCGACATGGGATAGGGACGTTTTTGGGGTCTTCTCTCGGGAACGTGATCAGCGTTGAAGGCGAATGCCGAGAAACACGCTCGCCGTTTCAGCATCGCGGAATGGCAAATCGCTCTCGACCTTTTCATAACGGGCGCGGCCGGTAAGGCCGGCATAGCGATTGAACCAGTATGTCAGGCTTGTTTCGGCATTCCAGATCAGGTCGCGGTCATCGCTGTCCTTGAAATCGCGCCAGCCAATGCCGACGGTCGCATTGCCGGTCAGATTGGCGCGCAGCTCGCGCGTGGCGGACAAGGCGGCGGAATAAAGGATCGATCCGGCTTCCCCGGGTGTTGTCGTGCCTTCGACGGTCGTGTTGCCATTCAATGCGATGATCGTACCGCGCATCGGCGACCAGGAAAGATCGGCATCGAATGTCGCGCCGGAAAGCGTACGCAAACGCGTGTCATCGAAATCCTCCGATACCCAGCCTGCCGACACTTCGCCTTCGACTTTTTCGGTGATGTCGAATGCCACGCCGCCGCGAAGACCCGTGCGAAGTGCTGAACGCTGGTAGCCCGCAGAGTCGTTGCGATTATCATAAATGCGCTTGCCGATTTCGGCTTCGACAAAGGGCGTCAATGCAGGCGAGAGTTCCCATCCCGTGCGCAAAACAAAGGCAGCAAGGGTGGAGTTGCGGTCCTTCTGGGAAATCGTGCCGCCGGTTGACAGATCGGCGTCGCCATAGATTTCGCGCTCCACGCGCCCGGTGCCCGTCAATTGCAGCTTGCCGAATTCCTTGCTTAACCCCAGGCTGGCATTGATCTCCTGCCGGATAGGCTCGTCGAGCGTGCCTTCGATCACCACCGGCGATGTCGCCGATTCCGGAGAGATCAGATAATCCGCCGTCGCGTTGAGCGTATAGGCATTCGCCAGATCGAGCTGCAGTTGCGAGTTCAACCCGCCATAAAAGGTCTCGATTTCCTCGCCGCTGATCGATTTGCGATAAGTGCCAAAGCCGCTCGCGCTGGCCGAATGGCGCGACCAGTCGGACACCGCCGTCAAACGCAGCGTCGTTTCCGACAAGGTGGCTGCCTCGCCATCGCTGCTGGAATCGGCGTTGCTCGTGGCAACCACGCCTTGTTCGAGGCTGGGAAACAGGTTGAATTTGCCGGCCCGAATGCCAACCGGCGAAAAGGGTGTTTCCTCAAACGTGCTTGGCTTTGCCTCGATGGCCGTGACGCGTTGTGCGCGCATATTGGCTTCGTTGAGCTCGATGGTTTGCTGCGCCTGACGCTCGGCGGGAAGCGCACCGGTGATTTCAGAACTGACGCCTGCTGTTGCCCCGGCGGACTCTGCTTCGGCGGTTTCAGGCTGATCGGCAATCGTTGCGGCCGCGCCGGATGCGACCGGTGGCGTGGATTGAAACAGGTCGCCGCCACCGGCATCATCGAAAATCGACTGGGATGAGGAAGACGAAGATGCCTCGTTCGTATCAGGCAAAGCGCCGGGGCTGACGGGATCGTAAACCTGAGTTGCGGCCAGCTCCCGCAAGGCGGATTGCTCTGTAGACGATGCCCCGGAGGATACGGGTGACAGCGTGGTGCGCAATTCCGTATCCTGCGCGAGAAGCGGCACCGACCAGGCACCCGCGATCACCGCCGTCGCGCCGAACAGAGCTGCGGCGCGTTTTTTGTTGAAACGGCTGATCTGGACGCTGTTTCGCTGCGGCATTTGCGGAAATCGACCCCTGTACCCGCAAGCTGCGAGGATTACGCACAAGTAAACAATGTTGGTTAAGCAATCCTTTCGTTTGGTGAAGCCTTGTTGCATGGCGAGGGGAGAACGCGGTATGGCCGGACCATGAGTGATCAAGCGGTAACATCCCCCCATTCTTCGGAAGCCGTAATATCTGCCCTGCGCACCGTTGCGACGGAACAGGCCGGACTGGGAGAGCTGCAAGCTGCCCTCAAGGGGCAGCTTGGCGATGCGTTTGTTCGCGCGGTGGAAATGATCAGTCATTCGCCCGGCCGCCTGATCGTGACGGGGATCGGCAAAAGCGGGCATATCGGTGCCAAGCTGGCGGCGACTTTCGCGTCCACCGGCACGCCGGCTTTCTTCGTTCACCCCGTTGAAGCCAATCACGGCGATCTGGGCATGATCTCGTCGAATGACATCGTACTTGCCATGTCATGGTCGGGCGAAAGCGTGGAATTGATGGGCATCGTCAATTATGCACGGCGCTTCGACATTCCGCTTATCGCCCTGACCTCAGGCGAAAAATCCGCCTTGGCACGCGAAGCCGATATCGTTCTCTTGTTGCCGAAAGTCGCTGAAGCCTGTCCGCATGGGCTTGCGCCGACGACTTCGACAGCCATGCAGCTTGTGATCGGCGATGCGCTGGCCATCGCGCTTCTGGAAGAGCGGGGTTTCACCGCCGACCATTTCCGGACCTTTCATCCGGGCGGAAAGCTCGGCGCCAGCCTGACCCATGTGCGCGATTTGATGCATAAGGGCAGCGCTGTCCCGGTGACGGCACGCGGAACGCCGTTGCGCGAAGCCATGCTGATCCTGTCGCAAAGGCGCTTCGGCTGCGTTTGTGTTCTGGAAGATGACGGGCGGCTGGCAGGAATTGTCACCGATGGCGATCTGGCGCGTCATGTCGATCGCGATCTGGCTTCACTTTCAGTCGACGACATCATGACGCGCAACCCCAAAAGCGTGACGCCGTCCACGCTGGCTGGTGCCGCTATCGGCTTGCTGGAAGACCTGAAGATCAGCGCGCTCGTGGTGGTCGAAAACGAACGGCCGGTCGGCATCGTTCATTTCCACGATCTGCTCAGGGTCGGCGTCGCCTGAAGCACCGGACGCCCGGTTCTCAAACGGCTTCGACGAGCAGTTCCGAGTCCCTGACATCTACGACTTTGACACGGCTCCCGACGGGCAGATCCGGACCCTGAACCAGCCAGACCGTATCGCCCAACTGAATGCGGCCGCGCCCTTCGCTGATTGGTTCGCGCAAAATGGCGGTGCGGCCAACCATCTGGTTGCCCAGCCGGTTCAAGAGGGGTTCGTCGCTTTTGCTTTCGTAAAGGCGAAGATAGCGACTGCCGAGCCAGGCGAAAGCTAGCGAAAGGGCCAGAAAAAGAACGGTCTGGACGTGCCAGGTCCACATGCCCGCCTGCCACAGCAGGAAGGACAAAAGACCGACAACCAGAGCTGCCACGCCGCTCCACAACAGATAAACGCCCGGCAGAAAGATTTCGCCGCCAAGCAGGATCATGCCGAGCACGATCCAGCTCCATGGGCCGAGTTCCGCAATGGCGTTGACGAGCATTCGGGCGGCCTCAGTTCTGTTCCGGCGGGATTACAACGCGTGGCGGACGAGAAGAGCCGCTAGACCGCGGAGAGGGCGTCGCGGGATTGTTGTCACCGAACACTTCCTTTGTAATCGAGCCGATGCCGCCCAGTGACCCGATCAGGGATGAGGCTTCGAACGGCATTAGGACGATCTTGGAATTTGGCGAAGACCCGATCTTCGTCATGGCTTCGGTGTATTTTTGGGCCACGAAATAATTGATGGCCTGCATGTCGCCCTTCGAAATGGCTTCCGAAACAGCCTGCGTCGCCCGGGCTTCTGCTTCGGCCAGACGCTCGCGGGCTTCCGCATCCCGGAACGCGGCTTCGCGGCGACCTTCGGCTTCCAGCACCTGCGCCTGCTTGAGACCTTCGGCTTCCAGAATCTGGGCGCGCTTGTTGCGTTCCGCCATCATCTGACGCGCCATGGAATCCACCAGGTTTGCCGGCGGGTTGATATCCTTGATCTCGACACGCGTGACCTTGATGCCCCAAGGATGGGCGGCCTGGTCGACAATGCGCAGCAGGCGTTCATTAATGGCATCGCGGTTGGACAGCAATTCGTCGAGATCCATCGAACCCATGACCGAGCGAATATTCGTCATGGTCAGGTTGAGGATGGCATTTTGCAGACCGGCGACCTGATAAGCGGCCTGAGCGGCGTTCAGGACCTGATAAAAGGCGACACCATCGACCGCAACAATCGCATTGTCGCGCGTAATGACTTCCTGGGTCGGAACGTCCAGCACCTGCTCCATCATGTTCAAGCGCGAGCCGATCCGGTCGATAAACGGAACGATCAGGTTGAGACCAGGCGACAAGGTTCGCGTGTAACGACCGAAGCGTTCAACCGTATAATTGAAGCCTTGCGGCACGGTCTTGATACCCGCGAAGATAAGCAGGAGTACCAGCACCGCGAGAACGATAATGACGATGTCAAATCCGCTGAACATTCAGATCTCCTAGCAGGTTCACTGATGCTCTAGTCGAAATCCCACCTCAGGCCAAGCTTTGCGGCAGCAAGCGACGTAACAAGCCTGTGCTTGACGCGAAAGCGAAAAGATCAGCATCGCTATCTGGTTGTTGCGTGATGGCGCCGGTGACGATCTCGGCGCCTATGCGCGAATAGGTGATGCCATTGCCGCCGTAACCCATCATGGAAAAGATGCGCGGATGGCCGGGAAGCGCGCCTATCCAGGGCAAGCCGGTTTCCGTGACGCCAAACGAGCCTGACCAGCGAAACTGCGGCTCGACGTCGAGCTTAGGCATCAAAGCCTTGAGCTTGCGGGCAATGCGATCCGTTTTGGATTGCAAAAGCGCATCGCGGCGATCTTCGTCGGTGAATTCCTCGTCCTCGCCACCGCAGATCACGCGGCCATCCGGCAATGTGCGCATGTAAAGATAGGGATCGGAGGCTTCCCAGATGAAGGTTTCGCGCGGCCAGAGATTGTCACGCTGCGGCCGGGTTGCGATGGCCCAGGTGGAGATGACCTTGTGACCATGATGCGGAGCGGGATCGAGCAATTCGTAGCCTGTTGCAAGAACCGCATGGCTGGCCGTGATCACCGGGCCGGATGCGGTTTTGACCGCGACCTCGGACGCGTGGTCTTCCAGAGCAACGGCTTCAACAGGGGCATAATACCGCGCGCCGCGCGCGATCGCTGCCAGATGAAGACGCGCGGTCAGCTTGCGCGGATTGATGGCGAGATTGTCGAAAGACAGGATCGCGCCGTCGCGCGCGATGGCGAATTCCTCGCGCAGTTGCGAAGCTGTGAGATAGCGCGCATAGATCCCCGCCGCATTGCGCATCGCGGCTTCCCCCTTCAAATCTCCCGCACCCATCTCATTGCCGGCAATGAGCAGCGAGTTGCGGGGCACAAGATCGCAGGCAATGCCCAGATCCGCGATGCGGGCGCGCAGATTGGCGACAGCATTGCGGGATCGCCGCCAAGCGCGCTCCGCCTTTTCCTGACCGAGCTGTTCGGTAAGCGTTGAAAGCGGCTGATCGATCTCGAACTGAACAAGCGCGGTGGTGGCAGGAGTCGAGCCGAGCATTGCGCGTTCGCGCCGGTCGATCACGATCACCGACAGGCCCTGGGCCGTGAGACTTTCGGCCATCATGGCCCCGGAAATGCCCATGCCGACGACCAGGACGTCGCATTTGACATCGCGAGACAGGGATTTCACGGGAACGGCAGGGGCCCGATATGTCACCCACACCGGGCGCCCGCCACGTAAATCTAATTGCCGCGTCATGAACGAACTCCCGGAAGCGGCGATTAACCGGCTGGCGCTAGAAACGTTCCGCAATCTTTGCGCGGAAGATCAAAGCCAACCGCCAAGTTCCCGCCGAACGAGATCTTCAATCACCTGCATGCCGTCGTCGCTGTCGTTCAAACAGGGGATATGCGCGAAATTTTCGCCGCCCGCATGAAGAAATTCCTCGCGAACCTCGCGCCCGATTTCATCCAGCGTTTCGATGCAATCGACGGAAAAGCCTGGATTGACGATGGCGATCGACTTCACGCCATCCTTCGCCAATTGCTCAACGGTCTTGTCGGTATAGGGCTGGAGCCATTCCTGCGCACCAAATCGCGACTGGAACGTGGTCATCAGCTTCTTTTCATCCCAGTTCAGTCTTTCGCGCAAAAGCCGCGAGGTCTTCTGGCAATGACAGTGATAAGGATCGCCGCGCTCGAAATAGGGTTTTGGAATCCCGTGATAGGAGGCGATCACCACTTCCGGCTCGAAGGATAATTTCGCCACATGATCCTCGATCGAGCGGGCGAGCGCCTCGATATATACGGGTTCATCGTGGTAGGCCGGTAGGGTGCGCACTGCCGGCATGTGCCGCATGCGCATCAACGCACGAAAGAGCTGGTCGCTCGCCGTGGCGGTCGTGGTCGCGGAATATTGCGGATAGAGCGGGGCCATCAGGATACGATCGCAACCGGCGGTCTTCAAACGTTCGAGCGCCGAGGCGATGGAAGGATTGCCGTAGCGCATGCCATATTCGACAG
>JAFAGL010000059.1 GCA_023422735.1 Pseudomonadota bacterium | reverse complement strand
GATCCAGCCACCGGCAATAGCCTCTGCTTGCCTGTAGCCATCCGAGCCGAACTGCGTATCGATGCGAAACTCGCGTTCGCCGTCCGCAGCATGTGGAACAACATTGATTAATCCACCAAGCGCATTTCGGCCAAACAGCGTGCCCTGTGGTCCGCGTAATACCTCGACACGATCAATATCGAAAAGAGGCTGACCATACCCAAAAGAGCTGGTCGGAACGCCGTTGACAGCAAATCCGACCGTGCTGTCTAGTGAGTTAAGAGGCGTTCCGAGCGGGCCGACGCCGCGCATTGTGCCGTAGCGATCGCCGGGGCGTGCCAAATCGGCATAATTCAGATTGGGTGACTGGCGCGATATGTCTGCGCCAGCATCGAGAGTGGTGTTCGGAAAGGCATCCCCCGGCAATATGGTCGTGCTGACCGGCACATTTACATCGACCTCCGGTCGTCTGCGCGCAGAGATCGTGACCTGATCGAGCAGAATGGTTCCGGACGTCTCCACCTGGCTCTTTTTTTCATCGTCGATCTCCCCTTCCTGAGCGAAACCCGCTGAAACCGGGATGATCAGGGCCAGTGCGCAGAGCGACACGCCTTGCCGGAAATGTCGATGAAGAATCTTGATCACGAACGTCCCCTGCCGTCTATTGCTGAATTAAACCGTCAGCTTTTCCCTTATGGGGACATGGGCCCGATGTCGCGCCGCCGCCTGTCGCTCAACAAAATCTGGCTGTCGTAAAACGCAACGTCTGCATAGCGCAGGCAGAATCTAATGTTCGGTCGAGGGCGAATGGCCAAACTGCTTCCGGTACGCAGCGGAGAAAGCCGACGGGCTGGAATAGCCGACACGATACCCGATCTCGCTGATCGTGCCGGCTTTCTCCTGCAACATGACGCGAGCGACTTCCAGTCGCCGCCTCTGCACATAACCGAGGATTGTCGTTCCAAGCGCCTGCCTGAATATCCGCTGGAGCGTCGTCACATTGGTGCCCACATCCCGCACGAGTTCGATTGTCGTTGGAGGCGAGGCCAGGTCGGCATCTATCCGTTCGCAGGCGAGATCCAGCAATCGGCGATAGTGGGATGGCAAACGCTCGTGCCGCTGTGCCTTCGCTGCAAGGTCAGCTACCTCAATCACCATGGCCAGCGTGCTGCTTTCCAAAAACAACGCTTCCATATCTCCGGCATAGGGATTGTCTATGCAGGTGAGTGCGATGCGACTGAGCCGGGGCGAGGCAGGCAGGCTGATCGCCCTGAAATCGGAACGGAAGAAATTCTGAAGTGCAGCAAGTCCGTTGTCGGTAACAGTGTCGCCAAACCGCTCGAAAAAGTTTGGGCGCAGCGAAAAACCACCCATCGTGCAGTGTTGGCCGCACCGCCAATTCGTCGAGCACTCTCCCAGAGACCCAAAGCCGATCAGAACCGGCGCATGCAGCGCCTGCGTGACGGGTTGATGCCCGGCGACCTCCATTGGCGTCGCGCTGCCTGCGAGAAGCACGCCGCAGGTGAGCGAGGCACCAATATCGAAGTTCATCCTGCGGTCCTGCAGGTAGGTCAGATCATGGCCCGTCGTATATAGGCCCGGGCAAACCTCGATATCCAGCATGCGTCCTACGAAGACGAGATCATCATCTTCTGATCGGGAGGTGTGACTGGACGGATGAATGCTGGTCGAGAAACGCAAAGCATTTCTCGTAAGCTCTTCGAGAGAAAACTGGCGCAGTTCAGCTGCCAAGACAAAACCCTCCGGATCACAGATACGCAATGCCGACGGGTATGCGGAGAAAATCAGAACCTGAATTCCAGTGAAAGATACCGCATCTAACCTCGGTCCGCCAGTCAGATAAGCGGACAATCGCTGCGTGGCTTGATTTCAAATTCGCGCAAGCCAGAAGCGATCGTTGCGGGTGAATGCCTGATGCTCAAGGCTGCCTGGTCGGCGAAGCGGTCCGCTCGACCAGTGGTGCAGTTTCGTCACACTCCCCCCGAAAAGAAGGATTGGATCCCGGAGCTCTCTGCTTCGCACACCCTCACAGTCAATGAATAAATTCAAATGGAAAGCTGCATGACGCCATCAAGTTTTACAGGCAGCACTGAGTAACCTTACATGTGTTCTAAATCACTGGCCTTGCAAGCGAATTTTCATCTGATAGGAGATCAGCCAATTCAGTATAGTCGGCTGTCACGAGCTACGGCCAGTTTGCGTGTGTGGAAGTCAACTTTGGGAATGAGGCACAAAAGGACATTGATCAGCGGACTGGACGCTCGCACACGGCTACAGCGTTCGTGCCTCAATGTCCCGTGCCTCAATGTCCCTCTGCTCCATCAGCTTGGCATTCCGCGAGCGGGCTAGCGGCATGGATGCCACCCTGACCAATGTCTTTCTCACCAACCGCAAGTCCCTGATCTGGAGTGTGATGCGGATCGTCCGGGATTCGCAGGCCGCAGAGGACGTTGCGCAGGAGACGTATATCCGGGCCAGCAAGGCGATGGAGCAAGGCCCGATCGAGCATATCGAGGCCTTTCTGCACCAGACGGCTCGCAACCTCGCGGTCGATTTGCGTCGACGCCGGGCTTTGCACGGGAGCATCGAGCGGGATGACGTCGCTAAGAAAGATGTCGAGAACATCGCGGCGGCGGTCCCATCCCCGGAGACGTGCCTGATCCAGTCCGAAAGACTCCGCTTGCTGGATGAAGCGATCAGGAAGCTGCCGGAGCGGGCGCAGAAGGTCTGGTATCTCAATCGCGTCGAAAAGTGGTCGTATCCAAAGATTGCCCAGCATCTCGGCGTGTCGCCGAATACGGTCTTCAACGACTTCAAGCTCGCACATGGCCATTGTGTCGCAGCAATGGCCAGGATCGATCGAAACTGACGCCCACCCATTCTCCTGCTTTCCCGGTGAATCGGATAAGGATGCCCCTCAGACATGAACTATGTGTCCCGCCCAAGGAGGGGATTATTTGTGAGATTCCTGCTTGCCAAACGTCTCAATTATGAGGGCCCGACATTTGCGGCTGGCCTTGATGGACTGATCTGAGTGGAAAGCCAAAAACCAGACCGCATCGAGAAGGACGAGGGTTTCACACTTCCGGACCCGGTGATGGATGCTGCGCTGAACTGGTTTTCGTTGCTTCAGGGTTACCCGGATGATGTTGGGCTGAGAGCCCGGTTCCAAACCTGGCGAAGCGCTGATCCAGCGCATGCGAAGGCGTTCAACGAGGTAGCGGGGGTGTGGGAGCTCCCGGAGCTCGATGACATTGCCAGCGAAATCGGGAACACCGCCGGGCGTGCCACCATTTCCGGCAATGTCACGTCCATCGAGCGTGCTCGGCCCCACCGCAATTTCTGGACGCACGCCATAATGGCGTCCGCGGCCGCGATCCTCGTCGCCGTGGGTATCCAGCAGTACCCTGCGATGATGTTGAATTGGCGTGCCGATTACCAGACCGCTACCGGCACACGTGACGAAATCACCCTTCCGGACGGTTCCCGGATGACGCTTAACACTGCATCTGCCGTTGCGGTGGATTTCGAGGGGTCGAAGCGCTCCGTCACACTGCTGCGGGGCGAGGCGTATTTCGATGTCGTCGCTGACCCATCGAGGCCGTTCACGGTTGCGGCAGCTTTCTCCGAGGTAGAGGTCAAGGGAACCGCATTTTCAGTGCGGACCGATGCCGAAAGGGATACCGTGCTGCTCGAACGCGGCATTGTCGACGTTGCCAGACTGCCAGCCCGCGCAGACACGACTGTGATGCACCCCGGTGAAACCGTCATGGCGACAGCCACAGAGCTTTCGCTGGTGAGTAACGTCGATCCTATAGCGGCGCTATCGTGGCGTGACGGCAGGCTGATCTTCGAGAACCAACCCTTCGAGCAGGTACTCGGCGAGATCGGCCGCTATTATGCTCACTCGATCGTCGTGGCGAACGGTCAGGTTGGCCGGGCACGAGTCACAGGCAATTATCGCATCGACAATCCAGAGAGAACGATCCGGTCACTCGCCGCGACGGTCGGTGGGTCAGTCACGCGGCTTCCAGGCGGAATCCTAATCTTGCGTTAGATTCTCAACTTTATTTGTGAGGTTCGGATCGCCCATTCGTCAACAGTATAGGGGCCGAGTTTAAATACCATCGCAGGGGCCCTCTAAATTTGGACGAGTGAGGGACTACCATGGGGCGCAAGGCGTGTGTTGAACAAGCGAGCAACAATTCGGTTGTAACGTGCAAGCGCTGGGAGAAACCAGGCCTTCTCCCGTTTCTGATCGCTTCGACCATCCTTGGCGCCGCCAGCCTTTATGTTCCGGCCATTGGCCACGCGCAGCAGCAGCCTGCTGCCCAATCGATCAACTTCAACATCCCGTCGCAGCCGCTTTCCTCCGCAATCAACGCATTCATCCGCGCCACAGGTTGGGAAGTCGGCTTCAACTCGCCGACCGTCGTCGGGAAGCGCTCGGCGGCCATCAGCGGTTCGATGGCTCCAGCACAAGCGCTACAGAAGCTGCTCGCCGGTACGGGCCTGAACGTTCAGATTTCGGGACCATCCACCGCGGCACTGGTTGCTGGTACCGTTGGCGGGACCGAAACTGCGGTGGCCGACGGCTCGCTTATGCTAGAAACCGTCACTGTTCGGGGAGCAAATCCGAACTCAACGTTTCAACTGGCAGACCCTTATGCCGGAGGTCAGGTAGCGACCGGCGGGCAACTCGGCATACTCGGCAACAAAGGCGTGATGGATACGCCGTTCAATGTCGCCAACTATACCTCCAAATTAATCGAGGATCAGCAGGCTGACTCGCTTCAGGGCGTGTTGAAGAACGAGGCATCGGTCCGGCGAACGCAAGCAGCCGGCGGTGGCAGCGCAGGCACGTTTCTCATTCGCGGTTTCTCCGTCAACACCAACTCGGTGACGGTCGGCGGCCTTTATGGAATGGCGCCGAACTGGGGCGATTTCCCCACGGACTTCGTCGAACGCGTGGAAGTTCTTAAGGGTCCGAACGCGCTGTTAAACGGCATGGCGCCTGAAGGTCTTGTGGGCGGTGGCGTCAACATAGTCCTCAAGCGGGCGGATGACGCCCCGTTGACCCGCGTAACGACGAGCGTGGAGTCGGACGCGCTTTTGAAGTCTCATGTGGACATAGGTCGCCGCTTCGGTGCGAATGGCGAATTCGGAGTGCGCTTCAACGGCAGCCTCAGCGACGGCGATGGATATATCGATGGTCAGGAGAAAGCGGGCCACACTGGCGCGCTGGCGCTTGACTACCGCGGCGACCGGTTGCGTTTGACGCTGGACGCCTTCCGCTTTCAGCAGAGAATGCAAGGCGGTGTCCCTCCTGCAGTTTCCGGGATCACCGGTATTCCCTCGATGCCTGCCGCACCCGATGGTCGCACCAATATTCTTCCGGGTGCGCCCCTGACCGAGGAGACCACGGAAGCGGTCATTTTCGGAGGCGAGTTCGATTTCAACGAACGTTGGACCGGCTACGCCAAGCTGGGCACGGCGCGCTACGATATGAGTCCTGGATTCTGGGCCGCAAACATCACGAACCTGCAACCGAACGGCGATGGAAACCTGACGCCGGTTCTCTGGACGACCGGTAATCACACCGAAATTTCCGGTGAAACCGGACTTAGAGGGCGGTTCGAGACAGGCACAATCAGCCACGCATTGACCATCAGCGCGTCACATCTGGTGCGGGACGATAGAAATTCCCGGACATTCGGGACAGCCCAAACGACCAATATCTACGATCCGGCACCCATCGTGGGTTGGCCAGCCGGGCCGTCCCATGTCGCACCAGGATCGGAAACGACCCTCGACAGCCTAGCGCTGAACGACACGCTGGGCTTCATGGACGACAGAATATTATTGAATCTTGGCCTGCGGCGGCAGAACGTGCAGGTGGAAAACTTCGATACGAGCACCGGTGCCGTCACCTCGACCTATGACGAACATGCGTGGTCGCCCATGGTTGGACTGGTGGTCAAGCCAACCGATAACCTGTCGCTCTATGCCAACTACATTCAGGGGCTTTCTGCGGGCACGACTGTAAGCGCGGCCTACCAGAACGCGGGCGAGGTCTTCCCGCCCTATAAAACCAAGCAGATCGAGATCGGCGCCAAGCTGGAAACCGGGTCGTTCACCAACACGCTGAGTGTGTTCCAGATCGAAAAGCCCGGCACGCTTGTCGACAATAGCACAACCCCTCTGCCCACCCTGCGCCTGGATGGCGAGCAGCGCAACAGGGGTGTCGAATGGACGATCTTCGGCGAGCTGACGCCCGGCCTGAGGGTCCTCGGCGGGGTGACCTATCTGCAACCCAAGCTGACCAGGACGCAGAACGGCCTGCTGGACGGCAACTTGGCGGGTGGCATGCCGACCTTGACCGCGAATCTGGGCGCCGAATGGGACATGCCAAGCGTACCGGGTCTGGCGGTCAGCGGCAGGCTGAGCTACACGAGCAGCCTCAATATCGACAACGCCAACACGGTCAAGCTGCCCTCGTGGACGCTCCTCGATTTGGGTGCGCGCTACACGACCGAAATCAGCGGTAAGCCCGTCGCGTTTCGGGCAAACGTGGACAACGTCTTCAACGAGAAATTCTGGGTCGGCGGCTATTATACGGGTTACGCGGCCTTGGGCGCGCCTCGCACCTTCAAGCTGTCCGCCACCGTGGATTTCTGAGCCAGGCTCATGGCGCGGGCACTGAACTTCAAGGTCGGAACACGCCCTCCTCGCCCCGGCGAAGGTGGTCGCAATAAAGCGTGGGCAGCCGATCTCGACGTCAGTCCCCCGTTTCGGCGCAGACGTGGGACCCTGTTCTATCTCGTCGCCGTCTTTCTTCTCCTGGTGGAAAGTACCGGGGCCTCTTATGCCAAGATTGCCGTGGTCGATATTGAGGGCCGCGAGGTAACGATCGCGGCTCCGGCGAGGCGTATCCTTCTGGCTTCGCCATCGTCTTATCCGGCACTCGCAATCCTCGACAAGGAAGCCGCGAAGCGTGTCGTTGGCATCGGTGGAAATCCCGGCGACCTTTTGCCCGAAACGGCGCGCGATCTATCTGAGAAGCCGCGCGTGGGAAGCATTATTGCCGGGACATTTTCCATAGAAAAGGCGCTCGCGCTCAAGCCCGATATTGTCATAGCGGGTCTTGGACAATCATTAGCGACGGAAAGCACCCTGACCAAGGCTGGCATTCCCCTCGTCTATATCGACTTTGCCTCTGAGCCCGCCATGAATACCGATCAAAGTTTTGAGATTCTCGGGCGCGTTCTCGGCGCGGAGAACAAGGCGGCAGAGTTCCTCAATTTCACTCACCAGCATATCCAAACGATCACCGACCGTCTGAAAACACAGAGTCTTACCCGGCAAACGATCCTCGTGATGTCTCGCCGTCCCGGAGCGCCATGCTGCCTGGCAGCGCCTGATAGTCTGGCAACGGCCTATTTCGATGGGCTGGGCGTGGAAAATATAGCAGGCGCAAGGAAGCAGGGGCAAGTCGGCGGTCCTGTCCAGCTCAATCTCGAATCCATCATTGATCGCGATCCGGATGTTATCGTCGCGGCCGGCATCTCGACCGCGATATTCGGCGAGCCGCCGAAGGCAGCGCAGGGCATAGCCTGGCTGGAGAGACTGGGAAACGAGCCCGGTTTCCGCGATCTTTCCGCAATTCAGAATGCCCGTGTCCATGCAATTGATTTTTTCTTGATGTCTTCGCCTCTGAATTTCCTGGCGTTCGAAGCTCTGGCGAAATGGGCGCACCCTGAGCTCTTCGCGGATATCGATCCGCAGGCGACCCTTGATGAAATCAACCGGCGTTTCCTGAAAACCCCGCTGAAAGGGCCATTCTGGGTCAGTCTCGATTCTGCCGCCGATAAACCCTCTGGCAACCACCCATGAATGAGAAAGCATTCTTGGATAGCAGCCAAACGCGGGGTCGCAGGGAGGCTGTCCTTGCAGCCTATCAGCGACAAAGCCTGCGACGGCTTCTGATTGCGTTCGTGCTTGCTGCGATCCTCATCGTTTCCTTCCTTGTCGACCTCGCCATGGGTCCGTCGAGCCTCGGCCTGATCGATACGCTGCGCGCTATTCTTTGGCCGGAGGGCGTCAGCCAGAGCACGCTGGTGATCGTCTGGGACGTTCGCATGCCCGCGGCGATCATGGCCGTGCTGGTCGGCGTGGCGTTGTCGCTTGCCGGTGCGGAAATGCAGACCATCCTCAACAACCCGTTGGCGAGCCCCTTCACGCTCGGTGTTTCCTCCGCCG
>JAFAGL010000316.1 GCA_023422735.1 Pseudomonadota bacterium | reverse complement strand
CCTCAGGTGAGGGAGGCTGGTGCGAGCGCGTCAGATTAAGCGCCGACCTTCCCGCTTCGTCATCCTCGGCCTTGAGCCGAGGATCCATGCCGGAACATGAAACTCATCACCAACGGTCAATCGTCAGCGTCTCGCGATTGATATGGTCAGGCATGGATCCCAGGGTCTGCGCCTGCGCTATCGCTCCGGCTTCGCCCTGGGATGACGAAGGTTGAGGGGCTGTGTGTCCTTCGAGGCTCGCCCGGAAATCTATGCAGTAAACGGCCGATCTCTGTGCAGGCTCGCATCGCAGGCGTTGAAGGTGTTCAACCGTTCAACGCCCGCAAAGCCAATCCGACCCTTAGTGATCGTGATGCAGATAGCGTGCCTGGCGCGGCAGCCGGAGCGCCACCAAAAAGGCGATCACCATCATGACCGTCACATACCAGTAGAACATCTGTTCACTGCCAGCGCTTTTCATCGACAAGGCGACGAATTCAGCCGAGCCGCCGAAGATCGCATTGCCCACGGCATAAGCGAGACCGACGCCCAGAGCGCGGACTTCCGGCGGGAACATTTCGGCTTTCACGATGCCGCTGATGGAGGTGTAGAAGCTGACGATCGCCAAGGCGAGAACGATCAGAACGCCAGCCATCCACGGGCTGGTGACATGTTGCAGCGAAGTGAGGATCGGCACGGTGCAAACGGCGCCGAACGCCCCGAACAGCAGCATGTTGTTGCGGCGTCCGATCTTGTCCGACAACGCGCCGAACAACGGCTGCATGCACATGTAAAGGAACAGCGAAACGGTCATCACATAGCTGGCCGTCTTGACCGGCATGTTGACCGTGTTGACCAGATATTTCTGCATATATGTGGTGAACGTATAGAAGATCAGCGAGCCGCCGGCGGTATATCCGAGCACGGTGAGGAATGCCGGCGTATGATGCCTGAACAGCTCGGAAATCGAACCGGCATTTTCGCTGTTCCGGGTTTCTAAGTTCTGGGTTTCCGTGAGCGTGCGACGCAAAAAGATCGACACGACGGCAGCCAACGCGCCGACGACAAAAGGAATGCGCCAGCCCCATTCGACGATCTGCTCCTTGGTCATCAAGGTTTCCAGGATCACGATCACCAGAACCGCGAGCAGCTGCCCGCCGATCAGCGTCACATACTGGAACGAGGAAAAGAAGCCGCGACGTCCGCGCAGGGCGATCTCCGACATATAGGTGGCGGTGGTGCCATATTCGCCGCCAACCGAAAGACCCTGGATCAGCCGGGCCACCAGCAGCAGGAACGGAGCTGCGACGCCGATTTGCGCATAGGTCGGCAAAAGAGCGATCAGCAACGAACCACCACACATCATCGCAACCGAGATGAGCATGGATTTCTTGCGACCTAGCCTGTCGGCAACGCGGCCGAAAATCCAGCCGCCGATCGGGCGCATCAGAAAGCCGGCCGCGAAAACACCTGCCGTCTGGAGAAGCTGAACCGTCGGGTCCTGGTTGGGAAAGAACGCGTCTTTGAAATACAGGGCCGTGAATGCGTAAACGTAAAAATCGAACCATTCGACAAGATTGCCGGATGATGCGGCCATGATGGCGAAAACGCGGCTGCGGATTTCCTCAGCACTGTAATGGGGTGCGGGAACAGTGGGTAATGATTGTGACAAGGTTTCAGCTCTGAATTGGTGAGGAGCGATCACAGAAAGTTGCTCGTTACGTGATCATCTAGAGCGACAGGGCATTATGGGAAGCTCAACCTTTGTTCGCGCCTTCAAGCAGGCGGCGGCCACACCGGCACGGAGTTCTGCAGCTCCCAGATCGTCTATGCGAAGGGCAAGGGACCCGGGGCGGCCTGACCAGATGTGGCGTTGCTGTTCAACGCGCTGCCTTGGCGCTAGAACCTGCTGATGGCCGATTATGTTCGCAAGATCCGGGATTTCGAGCGGCAACGAAACGCGCTTTCGGACGCGATTCGCCAGACCGTTCAAAGGCGGCGCGAGTCGCCGGCCAAATATCAGGAATGGAAGAACGCGGTGGCCGCCTTCGCGACCCATCATTCGCCGCTCGACCCGCTGTTTGCCCGGTGCTTTTACGCGTCCGCGCAGCCGGTGACGCCGGATCTGCGTGCCTTCATGTTTGATTACATCGCCGTCGATCCGCAATTTTTCAGATCCGGCTATATTCTGGAAAGGATCCTGCGGCGCATAAAGAAGCTTGCGCTGTCTCGCAGCGAGAAACGTGCGGTTCAGAAGCTGCTCGTCACGCGGGTGAAGGAACGAGGGCTGCGGAATTTCCGGGATATCTGCCGTCTGGTGCCTGTTATCGAGGATGGGTCTCTGCGCACGGAGATCGAAAATCTCGCTTGTTCGGACCATGACGGAATCCGGCACCGCGCGCGTTTTGCGCTGTCATATTTCGGCACGGGTGGGCGGTAGATGCCGGATGGAAACCGCATGAATGCAAATCAGCATCGTGCACGGGAGTTTCCGGTGTGATTTTCGAGGTGCGGCCGGTGGATTGACGGGCCGGGGCCGTAGGCGGGAGGTCTTCGCTTCCGCGCCTACGGCCAATCGCGGTGTCGGCCTCAGGCTGCGCTGAGCTTGGCCATTGTTTCGTCGTCGACCTCGAAGTTGACGTAGACATTCTGGACGTCGTCGTCGTCTTCCAGCGTGTTGACGAGCTTCATGATCGACTGCGCGCGATCTTCGTCGACCGGCACGGAATTCTGCGGCTTCCAGATCGTCTTGACCGATTCAGCCTCGCCAAGCGCGGTTTCGAGGGCGGAGGAAACGTCGCCGAGATCCTCGAAGGCGCAATAGATCGTATGGCCTTCCTCGCTGCTTTCGACATCATCGGCGCCGGCCTCGATGGCGGCTTCCATGACCTTGTCGGCGTCGCCGACGCTGGCTGGATAAACGATCTCGCCGGCGCGATCCCACATGAAGGAAACGGAGCCGGTTTCGCCAAGAGCGCCACCGGCCTTGGTGAAGGCTGCGCGCACATTGGCCGCGGAACGGTTGCGGTTGTCGGTCAGCGCCTCGACGATGAGGGCAACGCCGCCCGGGCCGTAGCCTTCGTAGCGGACTTCCTCGTAGTTGTCGGCGTCGCCGCCGGATGCCTTTGCGATGGCGCGCGCGATATTGTCCTTCGGCATCGAAACGGCCTTGGCGTTCTGGACGGCCAGACGCAGGCGAGGATTCATCGCCGGGTCAGGCAGGCCCGCCTTCGCGGCAACCGTGATTTCGCGCGCGAGCTTCGAGAACATCTTGGAACGAACCGCATCCTGGCGGCCCTTGCGGTGCATGATGTTCTTGAATTGTGAATGGCCAGCCATGGAACCCCTTGTCCGAGTCGATGTTCGAGTTTGCAGCAAATGTTGGATTTGGCCGGCTTATAATGGCATTGCACGGCAAAATCCAGCATTTCGGCATTTGCAGGCGCGCTTGTTTTGGTGCGCAACGCAAGGACCGGCGGGTTTAACCGCCATAACGCGCTTCCAGATGGCGCTTGAAGTGGCTTGCGTCCAGCGCCGAGCCGGTGGCGCGCTGCATGAGCTCGGGCGTCGACCAGCGCGAACCCTGGCTCCAGATATTCTGGCGGCGCCAGTCATTCACGCGCTCGAAATTGCCCTTTGAAAGATCCGTCCCGATATCGGGCATCTGATCGACAATGGTTGCCCATTGCTGGGCTGCCATCATCGCGCCCAGCGAATAAGACGGGAAATACCCGATCAGGCTGGCCGGCCAATGGACATCCTGCATCGGGCCATCGCCGGGGGAATCGATGGTGGACAGGCCGAGATAGGCCTGCATCCGCGCATCCCAGGCTTCCGGAATATCCTTTGTTTCGAGGCGCCCGGCGATCAGGTCCTGTTCCAGCTCGAAGCGCAGGATGATGTGCAGCGGGTAGGTGACTTCATCGGCATCGACGCGGATAAGGCCGCGCTCGACGTGATGGACATGCGGCAGGATGTCGTCGATCGACCAGTCTTCGCCCAGATGCGTTTCCACGATCGGCAAGGCCCATTGCCAGAAGGCGGGATTGCGGCCGATCTGCTTTTCAACAAACAGGCTCTGGCTTTCATGCGCCGCCATGCCGCGCGCCTTGCCGAGCGGCCAATGCGCCCATTCCTTTGGAAGATTCTGCTCGTAAAGCGCGTGACCGGTTTCGTGCAGAACGCCCATCAGCGAAGACAGGAACTCGCTTGTCTTGTAGCGCGTGGTGATGCGCACATCGGTGGGCACGCCGCCGCAGAACGGATGATGCGAAACCGACAGGCTGCCATGGGTGAGATCGAAGCCCACGGCCTGCATGAGGGTGAGCCCCAATTCGCGCTGCTTTTCGATCGAATAGGAACCGGACAAAGGCTTTTTCGGGCGCTTGGCGAGATTTTCTTCCTGCACGCTGAGGGCGCGCGGTACGAAATCGACCAGGAACTGCTTCAGGTCATCGAAAACCGGGGCGATGTCGGCGGCGCGGGTGCCGGGATCATATTGCTCCAGCATCGCGTCATAAGGATCGAGCTTCAAGACCTCGGCGCGCATCGCAGCTTCCTCGCGCACCATCTGAATGACGCCATCAAGGGCGGGCTCGAAGGCTTTCCAGTCGTTTCTGGGCCGCAGGTCGCGCCACAACTGCTCGGAGCGCATGCGCGTGCGCATCTGCTTTTCCACGAATTCCACCGGCAGGCAGGTGAGGTTCAAATATTGGCGCTTCAACTCGCGCAGCGCCGCCTTCTGATCGTCGCTGAGGTCTTCCTGCTCGGCAGCGTCGATCCAGTCGCCGATTTCCGGCGCGGAGGCTTCGCGATGCTGCATCCCGGCCAGCAGCGACATCGACTCGGCGCGCGCTTCGCCGCCGCCCGCTGCCATCGATACTGCTTCGTCGACGCCCAGAATGGACAGCGCGTGGGAAAAGGCTTCGAGCCTGTGACCGAGCGCGTCGAGTTTTTGGAAGGACATGCGGAGCCTCATCTGCGGGAAACGGGAGATATGAGACGTAACCCAGTTGCGACGGCAAAAGAACCACCCCGCCTTTCGTCTGACTTGCCGTAGGGGCACGTCGCGGTCATTGTACCGGTCTCGATTGCTGAAAGGGAGGAATTCAGTGCTTCGGTTTACCAGACGTCACACCTTGGCCATGACATTTGCTTCGGCGATGGCCGCCAGCCTTGCCTGGACCGCGCCCGCAAGCGCGCAGGAGTTTCCCACACAAACGGTCACGCTGATCGTGCCCTTCGCTGCCGGCGGCTCGACCGACCTCGTGGCGCGCGTCGTTGCCGAACGCATGTCGGCTGAACTCGGCCAACAGGTGATCGTCGAAAATGTCGGCGGCGCCGGCGGCAGCCTGGGTGCGGACCGCGTCGCGCGCTCGGACCCGGACGGTTACACGATCCTGATGGGCACGGTCGCGACCCATGCGCTCAATCCGCTGATCCTGAAAACCAAGCCTTATGATCCGGTGGAGGATTTCACGCCGATCTCGCTTCTGGTGCTCGTCCCCAATGTCATGGCGGTGAACCCGAAACTGCCGGTCAACACCGTGCAGGAACTGATCGATCTGGTGAAATCGAAGCCCGGCGAATACAGCTATGCCTCGTCCGGCAACGGCACGCCGCTGCATCTTTCGGGCGAATTGTTCAAATCAATGACGGGGGTTGATCTGGTGCATGTGCCCTATAAGGGCTCCGGCCCGGCGCTGACGGATGTTCTGGCCAACCAGGTGCCGATCATCTTCGACAATCTGCCATCGTCTTCGGGCCACATGAAGGCCGGCACGCTGAAGGCGCTCGGCGTCACCACCAAGGACCGCTCCGAAGCCTTCCCCGATGTGCCGACGATCGCCGAAACCGTTCCGGGTTATGAGACCTATTCATGGAACGCGCTGTTTGCACCCAAGGACACGCCGCCGGACGTGGTGGCGCGCCTGAGCGAAGCTGCGCAAAAGGCAATGGAAGCCGACAATGTGAAAGCGCGCATGAAGGATTTCAGCGCCTCGATCGTGGCTTCCACGCCGGAAGAACTGGCCGAGCATGTGAAGGCTGAACTCGAAAAGTGGGAGCCGGTGGTGCGCGACGCCAACGTGCAACTGGACTGACAGAATGAAAGGAGGCGGGTCGCGCCCGGGAGGGAGGGGCGGCCTGCCGATCGCTTGCCGGGGGCGGCTTCCTCGGTCATGGTAAAGCCTTCCGACAAGGGGGCTTTTCATGCTGGCCATCGCGCTGACCGCCATTGTGGCGCTCATTCACATTTACATCGTCGTGCTGGAGATGCTGCTTTGGACGGCCCCGACCGGGCGCAAGGCCTTCAACACCACGCCGGACTTCGCGCAAGCCACCAAAGTGCTGGCCGCCAATCAGGGCCTTTATAACGGCTTTCTCGTTGCGGGATTGGTTTGGGGGATCTGGCTTGGAACCGGTGCGGGCTTTGCCGTGCTGACGTTCTTCCTCGCCTGCGTCCTGGTCGCGGGGATTTTCGGGGCAATCACCGTCAGCAAACGGATCTTATATGTGCAGGCAGTGCCCGCCGCGGCGGCGCTGGTGGCACTGTGGGCGGGGGTGTGAGGGCTTGAGTGTGAGGTGAGGGAGGGTTTCGACCCCGGAGCTGCCGTCCGAGCCGTCCGGCGCTTGATCAGCAAGCGTGATTGTCGAAAATGGCGGCGTGCGTCGTACCCAAACAGGAAAGTCGCCATGAAGATAACTCGAAGTGGGAAATGTAAGAATTCGCCGAAGAACGCTTTCGTGGAAGATTTTGTCATCGACCTGATCGCCGCGAACAGCCTTGCAGGGCGGGTCGAGGAAAGTACGTCGCTTCCTAATGTCCCTGATGACGTGAGCGCGGTCGAGATCATGAATGCCATCAGCCACGGAAAGATCGGCGCTGCCAACGGCTCGATGACTGTAAGCGGCGTCAAACAATCGTTCGCGGCCTTTATGGAGTTCACTTCTACCAAGGCCACGCTCATTAGAAGCTTGACCTTGTATTCATCAGCATCTGCCTGAAAAAGTCGAAAGTCTGCTTTTCCTCGAACGCCAGCTTTGAAGCTGACCGTCTGGAACCCATCCCGAAGAAGACATTTCCAGTCAGCGCTGCGCTTTCCCTCACCGCTCCGTCAGCTTCAACTCGATCCGTCGGTTCCGGTCGCGGGCTTCGGGCGTGTCGGCCGTATCCAGCGGCTGATATTCGCCAAAGCCCGCCGCCACGAGACGGTTTGCCGGCACGCCATTGGCGATCAGGAATTTCACCACGGAGGTCGCGCGGGCCGACGATAACTCCCAATTGTCGCGGAAGCGGCCGGTGCCCGAAAGCGGGCGGTCGTCGGTGTGGCCGTCGACGCGCAGCACCCAGTTGATTTCCGGCGGGATTTCCTTTTGCAGCTCGATAATCGCGCTGGCGAGCTTGCGCATTTCATCTTGGCCGGCCGGGTTGATCTCGTCGCCGCCAACAGGAAACAGCACTTCGGACTGGAAAACGAAACGATCGCCGACAATGCGGATATTCTCGCGGTCTGACAGGATTTCGCGCAAACGACCGAAGAAATCGGAGCGATAGCGGTTCAATTCCTGCACTCGCTGAGCGAGCGCCACATTCAACCGGCGGCCAAGATCGGCGATCTTGGCGTTGGACTGGCGGTCCCGGCTTTCAGATGCGTCGAGCGCTTGTTCCAGCGCGCCGATCTGGCTGCGCAGCGCCGCGATCTGCTGGTTCAAAAGCTCGACCTGCGACAGCGCGCGCTGGCTGACCTCGCGTTCGCCTTCGAGCTCGCCCGTCAGCGTGCCGATCCGCGCATTGGCTTCATCGCCCGCGCCCGACCCCTGGTTCAGCAATTGCTGCAACCGGCTGCGATCCTGCTCGGCCTGGCTCAACGAGGCCTGCAAGCCGGCCAGCTCATCCATCGCATCCTGATTGTTGGAGCGTTCCAGCGCCAGCAACTGCGTCAGCTCGTTGATCTGCGAATTCAGCCGGTTGAGCGCTTCATCCTGGCCGGACACTTCGCGCGACAAAAGAAACTGCGCCAGCACGAAGACCGAAAGCAGGAACATGATGGCCAGGAGCAGCGTCGACAAGGCGTCGACGAAGCCTGGCCAATAATCCACGCCGCGATGCTGGCGGCGGCCGCGAGCGAGCGCCATCGCCTAGCCGCGCTCCTTTTGCGACAAAGTTTCCGTCAGCCTCTCAAGGGTCGCGCGCACGGCCTTTTGTTCCTCGGCCTGCGCTTCAACCCAATCGCGCATGATCTGCTGTTCGGAGCGCATATTCTTGACCAGCCCCGAAATGCCGTCTGCCAGATTGGCCATCGCGGTCGCGACGCGCTGGTTGGAGCCGCCGCTTTCCTGAATCACGCGCAGGCGCTCCGACAAAAGCTTCAACTCGTCGCTCGACGCATTAGTGCCGGCTTCCACGATCGGCAGCGTGGCATCAAGATCCGTCACCGAAGACAGCCAGTTTTCAAGTTCGGTGTAAAAGCGGTTCTGCGCGCGCCCGGCTTGCAGATCGAGAAAGCCCAGCACCAGCGATCCGGCCAAACCGAACAAGGAAGACGAAAACGCCGTGCCCATGCCCGACAAGGGGGCGGACAGGCCGGATTTCAGCGAATCCAGCACATCATTGGTGCTCCCCGAACCCGGATCGAGCGACTGGATCGTCTGGCTGATCGAGCCGATGGTCTGCAGCAGGCCCCAGAAAGTGCCGAGCAGGCCGAGAAAAACGAGAAGGCCGATCAGATAGCGCGAAATATCGCGACTTTCATCAAGCCGGTTGGCAATCGAATCGAGTATCGCGCGGGTGGAATTCGTGGTGAGCGCCACGGCAGACGAGCGGCTGAGCAGAGCGCGCATCGGCGCCAGCAGGATCGGATCGCCGGCATCGCGGCCGGCGCGGAAATTCTTCACCCAGCGCACTTCGCGGAACAAGCGGATGACCTGCATCAGCGCCAGGATGATGCCGACGATCAACACGAAGAGAATAAGGCCGTTCAAGCCGGGATTGGTACGGAAAGCAGACGAAATCTGCCGCGTCAGGATGATCGCGACGAAGCCGGCCATTGCCAGGAACACCACCATCGAAGCCAGGAAAACCTGCGGATTCGAGAGCTTGTAGGGATCGGTTTCCGGCCGATCCACCAAACCTTCAACGCCGAGCGTTTTTGCCAACGCCATGCCTTCTGCCTCCGGGTCTCGGGACTGCAATCAAGATCGGACGCTGATCCGACCCATTCCCAAGCAATAAACGGAAAGGCATGTGAAAAGAAAGGCGTGGTATGCGAGTTTGCGTCGGCAACCGTCGCAAATCTGCCGCGATCAGCTGCGCGGCATGGGCTTGTTGAGCGTTTTCACCAGCGCGCCGTGGATCAATTCGTTGCCGGCCACGATGGAACCGGTGTCGAGCATGTCCTGCCCGCCTTCGCGGGTCGACACGAAGCCGCCGGCCTCGCGCACCATCAACAGACCTGCCGCCATATCCCAGGCACTGAGACCGTCTTCCCAGAAGCCATCGAAGCGCCCGGCCGCCACATAAGCGAGATCAAGCGCTGCCGCGCCCAGGCGCCGTACGCCAGAACTATCAGCCATCACATGGCGCAGATCGATCAAAGCGCGCCCGTGATTGGGGCGGCCAAGATGGGGAATGCCGGTGCAGATCACGCAATCCGACATCTGCCGGCGGGCTGCCACACGCATGCGGCGATCATTCATGAAAGCGCCGCCGCCGCGCTCGGCGACATACATCTCGTCCATCGCCGGATTGTAGATCACGCCGGCGACGATCTGACCCTGGCGTTCCAGGGCGATCGAGATCGCGAACAGCGGAATGCCATGCAGAAAATTCGTGGTGCCATCCAGCGGATCGACGATCCAGCGGTGCTGGTCGTCATCGCCGCCGATGACGCCGCGCTCTTCCATCAGAAAGGAATAGCCCGGACGCGCGCGCGACAATTCGCTGTAGATGATGTCCTCGGCTTTGCGATCGGCCTGGCTGACATAATCGCCGGGGCCTTTCACCGACACCTGAAGGTTCTGAACCTCGCCGAAATCACGGGCGAGCGAACGGCCAGCCTTCGTGGCCGCGCCGACCATGACGTTGATAAGAGCGGAGCGCGCCATCGGTTTTCCTGACTGCTGGTATTAATCGCGCTTAATCGGCGCGACGCACATAAGTGAGTTCGTTGGTGTCGACGATGATGCGTTCGCCCGACGAAATGAACGGCGGAACGAGAACGCGAACGCCATTTTCAAGCACGGCCGGCTTGTAGGAAGACGCAGCCGTCTGCCCTTTCACGACCGGATCGGCTTCCGTGATCGTCAAGGTCACCTGATCGGGCAAAGCAATGCCGATCGGCTTTTCTTCGTAAAGCTCGACCGTCACCGTCATGCCGTCCTGCAAGAAAGCCGCGCGGTCGCCCACGAAATCCTTGGCGAGTTCAAGCTGCTCGTAGCTTTCGGTATCCATGAACACCAAAGCTTCGCCCTGCTCGTAAAGGAACGAGAAGTCCTTTTGTTCGAGACGGATCTTTTCAACCGTTTCGGCAGCGCGAAAACGCTCGTTGAGCTTGGTGCCGTTGATGAGGTTTTTCAGTTCGACCTGATTGTAAGCGCCGCCCTTACCGGGTTTCACCGCATTGGTCTTCACCGCCACCCAAAGGCCGCCATCATGCTCGATGACATTGCCGGGGCGGATTTCGTTACCGTTGATCTTTGCCATTTTTCTTGGTTATCCGGGGATCTGGGGTTGTCCGGGATTGCTGGCGCCCTCAGGCGCGAATGGGTTCCCACAACCATACTTCGCCCTGCGATACAAGATGCGATGATCGGGAAGCTTGCCCTGCAGGGTCGGTCAATGCAGCTTGTCGGCCTGTTCTTCGGCCTTTTTCAGCTGGTCTTCGGTGAGCCCGGCCAGATGATCGTCCATGTATGGATCGCGCAGCCCCGCACGCTGCGCGCGCAGATACCAGGCAGCGCCGGCGACCGGATCGCCCTCAACGCCGATGCCTTGCACATAAAGCTTCGCCAGGCGGTTGCGCGCGGCGACATTGCCGCTCTCGGCCGCCTGTTTCATCCAGCCGAAGCCTTTGGCGGGTTCGCGCTCACCGCCACGGCCCTCGATCAACCATGTCGCATATTCGAGCTGCGCCGTATCGTAATTCTGCCGCGCCGCGCGCTCCAGATATTCGCGCGCTTTCTTGTCGTCGGGCCCATATTTGCCGACGCCATTGGCGTAGATCTCGGCCATCGCATATTCGGCGTCAGCCAGTTTCTGCTCCGCTGCCTTGTTGAAGAAATCCGCGGCACGCTGAAGATCCTCAGGCTTCTGGCCCTTGGTTTGCGCCAGAATCATCTGCGCCAGATTGAATTGCGCCAGCCGGTTTCCCGCATTGGCGGCTTCTTCCATCAGCGCGAAAGATTGTTGCGGATCCTTTTTCACGCCCCGACCGTCGAGCAGCATCATGGCATACTGGAATTGTGCTTCCGCAACGCCGCGTTCGGCAGCGCGGGAATACCATTTCGCTGCTTCCGCCTCGTCGCGGCGCACGCCCAGGCCCTGTGAATAGATTTCCGCCAAAAGCGTTTGCGCGGCCTTGTCGCCCAACTCCGCACGCGGCTCGGCCAGTTCGCGCGCCGTGACATAAAGACCGCGCTGATACGCCCCGAAAGCCGGATCGGGCGCGCGCTGACCAAAGCGACGCGGCAGCACATCTTCAACTTGCGGCGCGCCTGGCCGGTCGCCATCGGGTTTTTGAGCGAAAGCGGGCATCGCAGGCATCGCCAGGGAAACCAGAAGAAAAAGATGCAGGATCCGCGCCATGACCTTATTCGGAAAAATGAGGCGCGGACGCGTCAAGCAGGGCGTTGATCGCTGCAACGGCCTGTTCCGGGCTTTGTGTTTCATTGTCGAAGACCGCATGCGACATGGCGACGAAGTCGGCACCGGTTTCAGCCACAACCAGCGCCGACGCGATGTCGGTGCCGCCCAGAACGATGCAGGGTAGCGAAACCATCTGCGACCACCATTCCGCAAGCTTCAGATTGCGGCTGTGAGCCTCGGGCTTGTTGTCGTAACCGAACCGGCCAAAGAAAACATAATCAGGCTGCGCTTCGCCAAGATCCAGCGCTTCATCGCGCGTCTTGATGCCGCCAGCGCCCACCATCAGGCGATCTTCCAGATGTTCGATCTGTTCGGCCAGATCCATCGGACCGGTTTCCAGATGAACGCCGTCGGCCTTGATGCGACCGGCAATTCGGGTATCGCCCTCGATCATCACCGCGACGCCCTTGGCTTGCGCCAAAGGCAACAACGCTTCGCCCAGCTTTTGCAGCGTGGCTTCGTCGCGCTCGCCCGCGGGAATGATGAGCGACGCCACGTCGCCACCCGACAATGCGCTTTCCAGCTTGGCCGCGCAGGTTGCGACGTCGCCGGCAAGCGGGGCGATCAAAACAAGGCGACAACGGTCAGGCAAAGCGGTTTCAGACATGAATGCGTCTTCTCAGGAGATCATGGTGCGATTGCGACCACGCCCTAAACCAGTGCGGCGAAATTGAACAGGGCGCCGAGGCGTTTACCCTTCATTAAGGTTTACATGCGTTTACTATAAACATCCAGCATTCCTGGATTTCGACGGAGTGGTGCAGCCACTTTGTTTGACGCCTCCCTGTTAACTTATCGAGCCGCTCCGTGCGGCTCGTTTTTTAAGCGCCACCGATGCGGCGACGCTTCCTTTTGCGCGCGCCGGCTGCGCGGGCGCCGTTAACCTTCCGTTAAACATGTGCTTGCTTTGCAGTGGAGAGCTGTCCACTCTCCCTTTCGTTTCAGGCCGAGCGGAACCATTACGTCGCTCGCACGTCAAATGGCGAAGCTTGCGTCGAATTCCCGGGGACATCAAATGAGCGAAGCGGATCGGAGTGTTTTCGTCAGCCTTGCTGAACGGCGCGTTTTGTCGCCCTTGTT
>JAFAGL010000285.1 GCA_023422735.1 Pseudomonadota bacterium | reverse complement strand
GGTTCGGAAGTGTCTTATGGCGACAAGACGCTGAAAGTTCGCGCGCTTGAGCAGTATGATTTTTCCGATACAGATATCTGCCTGATGTCGGCCGGCGGCAATGTTTCGAAGGAATGGTCTCCCAAGATAGGCCGTCAGGGCTGTGTGGTGATCGATAATTCCTCGGCCTGGCGCTATGATGCCGAAGTCCCGCTGATCGTGCCGGAAGTGAACCCGGACGCCGTTGCGGGCTTCACCAGGAAGAACATCATCGCCAATCCCAACTGCTCGACGGCGCAGCTCGTCGTGGCGCTGAAGCCGCTGCACGACGCCGCCACCATCAAGCGCGTCGTGGTATCGACCTATCAGTCGGTTTCGGGTGCGGGCAAGGAAGGCATGGACGAGTTGTTCACGCAAAGCCGCGCCGTGTTCGTAGCCGACCCGGTGGAAGCCAAGAAGTTCACCAAGCGCATTGCCTTCAACGTCATCCCGCATATTGACGTGTTCATGGAAGACGGCACCACCAAGGAAGAATGGAAGGTGATGGCCGAAACCAAGAAGATGCTCGATCCGAAGATCAAGGTGACCTGCACGGCCGTGCGCGTGCCCGTCTTTATCGGTCATTCCGAAGCGGTCAATCTGGAATTCGAGAAGGCGATCACCGCTGACGAGGCTCGCGAGATTCTGCGCGAAGCGCCGGGCTGCCTGGTTGTCGACAAGCCGGAAGACGGCGGCTACATCACGCCGTTCGAAAGTGCCGGTGAAGACGCTACCTATATCAGCCGCATCCGCGAAGACGGCACGGTCGAAAACGGTCTCAACATGTGGGTCGTTGCGGACAATCTCCGCAAGGGGGCTGCCCTCAACGCCGTCCAGATCGCAGAATTGCTGGTCGAGCGCGGGTTAATCAAGCCGCGTCAGCAAGCGGCGTGATCAAACGAAAACAGGCGGTCTTCGGACCGCCTTTTTTAATGGCGCCGACGCGGTTGCTGATCCTGGCCGGCCTTGCGTTTTCCTGATCGGGATGCCGGCTTGCTTTTGTCGCCGGCAACAAAAAACCGCCCGCAGCGAACTGCAGGCGGCTTTTAATCCAGAACCGGGAAAGCGCTTAGGAAGCGGATTCTTCTTCGGCTGGGGCTGCGGCAGCTTCAGCAGCCTTGGCTGCAGCTTCTTCTTCGGCCTGCTTGGCAGCAGCAAGACGCTCCTGCGCCTTCTTGCCCGGAACAGCCTTGTTCGGGTTGTTGCGTGCGTCACGCTTCAACAGGCCGGCCTGGTCGAGGAAGCGCAAAACGCGGTCTGTCGGCTGAGCGCCGTTGGACAGCCAATGCTGCAAGCGCTCTTCATTGAGCTTCACGCGCTCGCCATCCTTTGGCAGCATCGGGTTCCAGGCGCCAACCTGTTCGATGAAGCGGCCGTCGCGGGGCGAACGGGCGTCAGCGATGACGATGTGGTAGTAAGGGCGCTTGTTCGAGCCGGCGCGAGCCAGGCGGATCTTCAGGGACATTTTGGTACTCCAGGTCTTTGGATTGCGTAATGGGTTGGATCGGTTTTGCTTCAGCCTTGGCTGCTTGTCACGAAACCGGCATTGCTATTGCCGGAAGCCACCGCTTCATGATGGCGGATCACTTCCTTGATGATGAAGTTCAAGAACTTCTCCGCGAAATCCGGGTTGAATTTCGCATCCTTTGCGAGCGTGCGCAGACGCTCGATCTGCTGGCGTTCGCGCGATGGATCGGCGGGCGGCAGCTTGTGTTCGGCTTTCAGATGGCCAACGCGCTCGGTTGCGCGAAAACGTTCGGCCAGAAGATACATGATCGCAGCGTCGTAATTGTCGATCGACGCGCGCAGTTCACCAAGCAACCGGGTTGCGCGTGCGGCATCGTCATTCGTTGAATCGATTTCTGCGCTCATCGTTTTCCCCTCACTTCTTTTTCGGCAAACCAGGCAACCCGCTACCCGGCAAACCGGGGAGTTTCATGCCGCCGCCCGGCATGCCGGGAAACCCGCCGGGCAGGTTCGGCATTCCGCCGCCTTTGCCGAAGCCGGCGGCCTCTGCCTGTTTTTGCAGCGCTTCAAGCTGCTTGGGATCCATCTTGGAAAGGTCAGGCATACCGCCCATGCCACCCATGCCCGGCATCATGCCGCCGAGGCCCATTTTCTGCGCCATGCCGCCCATCAGGCCGCGCATCATGCCGCCCTTTTTGCCGCTCATGGATTTCATGACATCGGCCATCTGGCGATGCATCTTGAGAAGCTTGTTGATCTGCGCTGCATCCGTGCCGGAGCCGGCGGCGATGCGCTTTTTGCGGCTGTGCTTCAGGAGATCGGGATTGGCGCGCTCCGCTTTTGTCATGGAAGAGATGATGGCGATCTGCTTGCCGAACATCTTGTCGTCCATGCCGGCGGCGGCCATCTGGTCTTTCATTTTGCCCATGCCGGGCATCATGCCCATGATGCCGCCCATGCCGCCCATTTTCTGCATCTGGCGCAATTGCTCGGCGAGGTCGTTCAGGTCGAACTTGCCCGACTGCATCTTCCTGGCCATCGCGGCGGCTTTTTCCGCGTCGATGGTTTCGGCGGCACGCTCGACCAGCGAAACGATGTCGCCCATGCCCAGGATGCGGTCGGCGATACGCTTGGGGAAGAATTCCTCCAGCGCATCCATCTTTTCGCCGGTGCCGATCAGCTTGATCGGCTTGCCGGTCACGGCGCGCATGGAAAGGGCTGCACCGCCGCGGCCATCGCCATCCATGCGGGTCAGCACGAGACCGGTAATGCCGACACGCTCGTCGAAATTGCGGGCCAGATTGACGGCGTCCTGGCCGGTCAGCGAATCGGCGACCAGCAGGATTTCGTGAGGCTTGGCGGACGACTTGATGTCGGCCATTTCCACCATCAACGGTTCGTCGATATGCGTGCGGCCAGCCGTGTCGAGAATGACGACGTCATAACCGCCGAGACGACCCGCTTGTTCGGCCCGCTTGGCAATATCGACCGGCGATTGTCCGGCGATCACCGGCAGCGTCGCGACCTTGGTTTGCTCGCCAAGCTGCTTCAATTGTTCCTGCGCAGCCGGGCGGCGCGTATCGAGCGAAGCCATCAGGACCTTCTTGCCCTGGCGCTCTGTCAACCGCTTGGCGATCTTGGCCGATGTCGTGGTCTTGCCCGAACCCTGCAGGCCGACCATCATGATCACGACGGGGGCAGGGGCATTCAGGTCGATCGGCACGCCTTCCGCGCCCAGCATCTCGACCAGCTCGTCATGCACGATCTTGACGACCATCTGGCCGGGCTTGATCGATTTCAGAACATCGGCGCCAACCGCCTTGGTGCGCACCTTGTCGGTGAATGAACGCACGACGTCGAGCGACACATCGGCCTCGATCAGGGCACGACGCACTTCGCGCATGGCGGCTGCAACGTCGGCATCCGACAATGCGCCGCGGCCGGTCAGGCCATTGAGGATCGAACCAAGGCGATCCTGCAGGTTCTCGAACATTCGTGTTTCCTTTTCCCGGGACAGGTCCTGAGATAAGCATTTCCACGCCGTTTCCCAGGAAGGCCGCAAAGGCAAACAGCACCCGGGGGCGCATCGCGCTGCCGGATGTTGACCTCCGGGATCGAGCTCCAAGGCTTCGTCCCGGTCGGCGCTCGGAGGGTTACTCTTCGCGGAATTCGATTGTCTTCAACCTCAGATGCCGGCGAAAGTCAAGCAAAGGCTTTGAAAAGCGGGCAAACAAAAGGACGCCGCAACGGCGCGGCGTCCTTTGTCGTGCGCGCAAGGGTGTTCAGCGAACCACGGAAACGATGCGACGCGAATTCGGGTCGATCAGCACGGGCTGGCCGTTGATATAAGCGTAGCGATATTCGTAATCGGGCACCGGCTGCAGTTGCACCGTATCGGGCACGCCCGCGCCAACCACGACCTCGCCGTCGAGATAAACCGGATCCACTTGATTGGTGGTCACATATTCGCGAACCACCGGCGTCGGCTCGACTACTTCACCAACCACGCCGCCGGCGGTTGCACCTGCCACGCCGCCGATAGCTGCCCCGATCGGGCCGGCGATCAAAGCACCGGCAACCACGCCGCCGATTGTGCCGGCTGCCGCACCTGGAGCCGCGCCACTCTTGCCGGTGGTCGTCGTCGTGGTGGTCGTGGTTGTTTCGGCAGGCGCCTGATATTCCACAACAGGCACCGCGTCAGCCGGACGCTCGGTCACGATGACCTGGCTGCCGCCCGAAAAATCGCTGGTGAGATAATCGGAATAAGCCCAGCCCGGCTGGCCATCGACCATGACCTGACACCATTTGCTGCCTTGCGCGCACCCATCCAGCGTCGCCTGCCGATTGGCGCCGATCACGCCGATTACCGGATATTGCGGGCCAGGGCCGGCACGCACATTCAGGTCGGTTGCGGCCGTGACCATGGTTTGCGCGGATGCAACTCCGCCAACAGCGGAGAGAAGTCCTGCGGTGGCTGCCATCAATCGAAACGTTTTCATGGTTTATCCTTTCAAAAGACCCTTCGGCGCATTGAACGGAAAAGCCGGATTCCGGGTTCCGGAACTGCACCATCACGAAGCGTCGCAAAATGTTGCAACCCACTCGGATGCTTAGGCCGCATCTTCCTCGACATGTTGGGCCGCAACGCCACTCGTGCGTTTCAACACCTGATCGATGAAGGTCAGCTTCCGCGCCACCGGTTGCGAGATCACGAAGGGATAAAGGTCACCAAGGCCCATGCAGCGATTGATTGAGTTGGCGACTTCCGACAGGACGAGCCAGCGATTCAACACGCCTTGAAAGGCGGTTTCCTCTGGATTTGGCGGGGTGGGAACATCCAGCCGTTCGAGTGGAACCTTGAAGGCTTCCGCCATTTCGAGCGTGTCGACGATATGCAGGTAATGCGCCCAGCATTCGGCCCAGTCTTCCCATGGATGGCTCGCGGCATAAGCGGAAATATGCTCGTTTGGCCAACCCACCGGCGCACCGTTGGAATAATGATTTTGCAGCGCTTGTGCATAGTCCACGCTTTCATCGCCGAACAAATCGCGAAATTCCTGCAAAAGGTCGGGATAGTCGCGGATCAGGCGATCCCAATAATAATGGCCCAGCTCATGGCGGAAATGGCCGAGAAGCGTCCGATAGCGCTCGCCCATTGCGACACGCATGGCTTCGCGCTCTGGAGAATCCGCTTCCGCGACATTCAGCGTGATCAGACCATTGTCGTGGCCCGTCAGAATCCGCTCTCCTCCGGGGCCGGCGCCGATCGGGTCTCCCAGAAAATCGAAGGCGATACCGGTTTCGGCGTCCGGCGTGTCTTTCGGCGCCACCGGCAGAGCCAGCGCAAGCAATGTATAAAGGGTTCGCTTCTTGGCCATTTCGAGCCTGATCCAGCGATCCCGGTTGCCTTTAACCGACAGGTCGGGGATCGTCCGGTTCAGCGCACATGCAAGACACAAAATGTTGTCGTTTTCTGCGATCCAGTTGCAGTTGCATTCCTGGGCATTGGCGCAAACAGGTGTGCCCGCTTGCCCTGAACCAACGAAGCCGCCTTCACGGGGCGCATAAGCGACGGGCGTTGAACAGTTCAAACAAAGAGAATTCTCGAAATACAGGCGCTGGCCGCAATTCGGGCAGGAAAACAGCTTCATGAAAAGATCCCCAGGCAGCCGGCAGGCGGTTGTCGCTTGACGACCTTTCCCGTGATGCCATTTTGCGATTCCTTTAACGAAGAGCCGTCAAACCTGTTCCCTGCGCGCAACGGCGACGCCACAAGTTGCGAAGATGCGGAAAACCACTCGCCTTCATCAACTTTCCGCCAGAATCTTCACCTTTAGCGGAAACAACGGCGGCTGTTGCAGCGCTATCCTTGTGTGGAC
>JAFAGL010000220.1 GCA_023422735.1 Pseudomonadota bacterium | reverse complement strand
CGGACATAAACCTGCGCCGCTGAGCTCAATAACGAAGTTCGGCCCCAGCCACGATCAGGCCGGCAGCGGGCGAAGACCGGAAACAGTTTGCGCAGCCGATTTGACCATCAAACTCGCCATCGCGCCTGCAACACCCGGCTGCGAGGACCGCAGATCAAGAATGCTGTCCAATTTCATGTCAGCCGCCAATCGCTCAGCGGCAGTTTGGCCGACCGTCGACGCCAGCTTGCAATGGGCAACCGCTTCGCTATCCACCGCATGCAGGATAGCAGCCGCCGCCAAGGCACCATAGCCATCCAGCAGAACGGGGATCCTTTCGGCACGAGCAGCAATGATCGCACCTGCCATGGCGGCAATCTCGCGGCCGCCTACCCGACGCAGAATTTCAAACGGATCTTTCAGATTGCCCGCTCCGTGAAAAACAAGCGCGGCCTCAATCGCTTCGGCTCGCTGTCCTGCCTTTTCATGATCTTCCGCGACCAACCATTGAGCGGCACTGCTGCCCTGCAATGCGGTAACGACAGCCGCTGCCGCGAGATCGCCGCCAACGCCGAAGCTGCCCAAAGCGACAAGATCGAACCCGCCTGCAACCGATTCCATGCCGAAGGCCATGGTCGCGGCACAGCCGCGCTCATCAAATGCGGCATGGCTCATGAAGTTTTCGGTGGGTACATCCAGTGCCAGATCGAAGACCTTCAAACCCAGATCATTGGCCCCGCAGATCTGGCTGACGGCAGCGCCGCCAGCAGCACAATGCTCGACCATCGCAGCGGTCATCTCAGTCGCTTGCGCCACCGGATCGGTATCAGCGATTCCGTGATTGCCGGCAAACAAAGCCACGAGCGGCCGGTTGACCGCAGGCGGTCGGCTGGTCCAGTTCGCCAGCCATTCGGCAATCGTTTCGATCGATCCCAAACCCGATGCCGCGGCCCCTTGCTGCCTGATCTTCTCGCGAACACGCGAGGCCGCGAAATCATTCGCTGCAGGCATCGACCGCAGCAACTCGCGGAAATCATCAAAGGGCAGCGCACTGGTCATGGTCAAATTCTCCTGACCGGCTTCACGCGGTCGTGCCTGGGCGATACCGCTTCCAGCCTTGCATTGGCAAGTCGTTCGTCCCATTTGGGAAATGCAACCCGGCTATCCTCATGACCGCAATCGAATCGCCCTGCATCCTCGTCTGCTCCATCGATGACGAAACCGGCTATTGTTTCGGGTGCGGTCGCACGCGCGTGGAAATCGGCGCCTGGCTCACCATGACGGTTGAGGAAAGACGCGAAGTCATGGCGGCACTCCCCGCCCGTCTCCAGAATGTGACGCGCAAACCGCGGCGGGAAACACGGCGAGCCCGCATGGCGCGTGAGCGGGGCCGTTCGTAATATGAGATGGCGTTTTCCGCAGCTTTTGTGGCTCGTCCTGGCGGTGCTGGGGATCGGGCTCATCCTGCTTGTCCTCAACGACGAACAAGGCAGAACCCTGGGTCTGGAAAATGACGACTTCGCCAATCTTCTTCGCGCGGGAGTGCTGCTGACCGTATTGTCGGCCGGCGTCGTTGCCGTACGTGGATCGCTAGGCGAAGTCTTGCGCAACATCGCGATCTGGCTGTTGATCCTGCTGGCGCTGATGGGCGGCTATCTTTACCGCTACGAACTGCAGGATGTCGCCAGCCGCTTTTCCGCTGGTCTGCTTCCCGGCAGCCCGCTTTCTGTGACAGACAGCGAAGGCAATGTGACGGTCACACTGGAAAAGCGCTGGAATGGACATTTCGAGGCGCAGGCCTTGATGGATGGCAAGCCGATTTCCGTCATGGTTGATACAGGTGCCAGTACCACCGTGCTTACCGCGCGTGACGCGGAAGCGGTCGGCATCGAGGTCGATGCGCTGCGTTTCAATATCCCCGTTTCTACAGCCAATGGTTCGACCACAGCTGCCCGCGTCCGACTAGACACGCTTTCGATCGGTGAGATCAAACGGTTGCGTGTTCCGGTGCTCGTCGCCCGTTCCGGCTCACTGGATCAAAGCCTGCTCGGCATGAATTTCATGGGCACTTTATCAGGCTATGATGTGCGCGGAGACCGGATGATCCTGCGCAACTGAATATGCGCTGTTCATAAGAGGCTGATGAGAAAGCGCAGGGATACGGCCATTGCAAACACTCCGAACGCGACCTCAAGTTGGCGCTTTTTCAGGGCATGGGCCATTTGCACGCCATAAGGCGTAACGAAGATAGCAAGCGGGGTGATAAATGCGAGCGCGATCCAGTTCACGAAGCCTGTAGATCCGGCTGGCAGAAAGGAATTGCCCCAGCCAGCCCAGATATAACCGATCGTGCCGGGAATGGCGATCAAGACGCCGACGCCCGAAGATGTAGCCACTGCCTGATGCATGGAGCGGCCATAAAGTGTCATGAAAGTATTGTTCATCACACCGCCGCCTATTCCCATCAGCGTCGACAGATAGCCGATCACCACGCCGACAAGGGACCGTAGCGGGCCGGTCGGAATATCTTTTCCGATGCGCCAGCTTTCGCGATTGAAAAGCAACCGCAGGGCAACCGCGATCATGATCATCGTGAAGATCAAACGCAGGCCTTCAGACGAAATATAGGCGGCCGTCAGCGAAGCTAAAACCACGCCTATAGGCACGGGCAGAAGGAAACTGCGAAGCAGATCCATGTCCACCGCACCACGCTTCCTATGCGCCTGATACGACCGCAGCGAGGTAGGAATGATCACTGCAAGAGAGGTGCCAACCGCCAAGTGCATGCGCACAGTTTCGTCCACCTGAAGCATTGTCAGAACCTGGTAGAGCACCGGCACCATCACAGCGCCACCGCCGATCCCGAACAAGCCGGCCAGAAAGCCTGATATGGCGCCACCGATCGCGGTGGCCGCAGCGAAAATCATCAGATGATCAATGGAAAGCATGGAAGGCCTTTGGCGGGAACTGCCGTGCTGGCTAGGCCTCTACTCGGTAAATGTAAACCGATCAGGCAGCTTTTAGAGCAGCCGATGCGCTGAGATCCACCTCGGAAAGCGCTTGTCGCAACACCTGAGGTCCCGCATCCGCGCGCGTCGCTTCAGTCGACAAGATCTGGCGATAGCGTCGTGCCCCCGGCAATCCGTGGAAAAGCCCCACCATATGGCGGGCGACATGCGAAAGTCGGCCACCCGCCGCGATATGATTCTCCACATACGCACACATGGCTTCAAACAAGGCGGGCGCATCCAAGCCGGCTCGCTGATCGCCGAAAACCGCCCGATCGACCTCAGACAGAATTGCTGGCGTTTGATAGGCCGCGCGACCGACCATGACGCCATCAAGACCTTCATCCAACAGGCGACGAGCTTCATTTAACGATTGAATACCGCCATTTATCCCGATGAATCGATTCGGCAATCTTTCTTTCAAGCGCCGAACGCGATCATAATCCAGTGGCGGGATTTCACGGTTCTCTCGCGGGGACAGCCCCTGGAGCCAGGCTTTGCGCGCATGAACCCAAAGCGCATCGGCGCCTGACTCGAAAATGCGGTCAGCGATATCATCGAGGGCAGGCTCCGGATCCTGATCATCGACGCCGATGCGGCATTTGACTGTAACCGGAACGGGGACAGCCAAGCGCATCGCAGCAACGCAATTCGCGACAAGCTGCGGGGTTTTCATCAAGCAAGCGCCGAATGTGCCGGATTGCACGCGGTCCGACGGACAGCCGACATTGAGGTTGATTTCGTCATACCCGAAATCGGCCGCGATCCGCGCCGCTTCCGCCAGCTTGTCAGGATCCGAACCGCCGAGCTGCAGGGCCACGGGATGCTCGGCCCGGTCAAACCCCAGCAATCGCTGCCGATCACCATGGATTGCCGCATCCGCCACGATCATCTCGGTATAAAGTAGCGCTCGCCCGCTCAGTTGACGATGGAAAAACCGGCAATGCCGATCCGTCCAGTCGATCATAGGCGCGACAGCGAATTTCCTAGCTACGCTAATCTGCGATTTTCTTTCTTTGTCCACTACTTAGTCCAAATCTTTCTCATTTAAGGTTGCCCTATTTCGGCTCCTGTTGTACCGTTTTAACGGCAAAGTACAACAAATGTTGTACCGCAAAGAGGAGTGTTGCACCGATATGGGCACCATCTCGAAGCGTGCGCGCAAGGACGGCTCTGTAACATGGCTCGCACAGATTGTCATAAAGCGTGGCGGCGCGATCGTTCATCGTGAGAACAAGACATTCGAGCGCAGGGCGACGGCATCCTCTTGGATCAAGCAGCGCGAGGAG
>JAFAGL010000087.1 GCA_023422735.1 Pseudomonadota bacterium | reverse complement strand
TAAATATAGATCGGGTTGTAATAGCCCATCATGACGATCGGCGTTTCGTCATCGCCGGTGCGGAAATCACGAACCATGTCGAGCGTACGGGCGAGCGTCTGGCCGCCCTTCAGCGACCGTAGGCCGGCAGCCTGGATCGCAGGGCCATCGGCCATAGGATCGGAAAAGGGCATGCCGAGCTCGATCACGTCGGAGCCGGCCTTCGGCATCGCCTTCATGATCCTGAGCGAAGTTTCATAGTCCGGATCGCCACCCATGAAATAGGTTACGAGAGCCGGACGGCCTTCGGCCTTCAGCTTGGCGAAGCGGCGGTCAATGCGGGTCGTCATACATGCTCTCCGGAAAAGCTGCGCGCGATATAGTCTGAAACGGGCTTGTTGGACATGGCCGTTTCAATCCAGGCGCGTCGCTCGAATTCGATCAGCGCCAATTCCCACACGCATGCGAAAAGATGAGGTGCTGCGTCTTCAAAATTTGCATCAGCGGTGAGATCAGCCTGCCACAGTTTGCGCGCGCAGATGCCGCCATCCAGCCACCAGTGAAGAAGCAGCCAGCGGCCTTCCTCGCCTTCATGCAGGATCGCGAATCCGGCACCGCGATGGGGTGATCGGGCGATTTCCGCTTCAGCTTCCCGGCACTGCGCCCTTGCCTTGTCGAAAAGCCTGTCGCTGATTTCGTGGCCGTCGGCGCATATCGCATTGAACTTGATCGGCAGTGTGCCGATCTCGATCAATTCCTGAAACCAGGCGCGGCGAGGCCTGTAGGCGTCCGGCCCGGACGGCTCGCCTTGCGCGATATGGGCGAAGGTTTCGATGGTCAGATCTCCATGCCCATCATGCCGGCAACGGTGTGAACGTCCTTGTCGCCACGGCCGGACAGGTTGACGATAATGATCTGGTCCTTGCCCATGGTTGGCGCGAGCTTCACGGCCTGAGCGATGGCGTGTGCGGATTCCAGCGCGGGAATGATGCCTTCCACCTTGGTCGTAAGCTGGAACGCCTCCAGCGCCTCGTCATCAAGGATCGGCACATATTCAACGCGCTTCGTGTCGCGCAGCCAGCTGTGCTCGGGTCCGACGCCCGGATAATCCAGACCGGCCGAAATCGAATGACCATCGAGAATCTGCCCATCTTCATTCTGCAGGAGATAGGTGCGGTTGCCATGCAGAACTCCAGGCTTGCCGGCGTTCATGGACGCGCAGTGCTCAAGGCCTTCAAGTCCGCGACCACCTGCCTCGATGCCGATAATGCGGACATCGCGGTCATCCAGGAAGGGATGGAACAGGCCGATGGCGTTCGAGCCGCCACCGACGGCTGCGATGATCGCATCTGGCAGACGACCTTCCTGTTCGAGGATCTGTTCGCGCGCTTCGCGGCCGATCGGCGTCTGGAATTCGCGAACCATTTCCGGATAGGGATGTGGGCCGGCAGCCGTGCCGATCAGGTAATAGGTGTCATGAACATTGGTGACCCAGTCGCGAAGCGCCTCGTTCATGGCGTCCTTCAGCGTGCCGTGACCTGCCGAAACAGGCTTCACCTCTGCGCCCAGCAGCTTCATGCGGAACACGTTGGGCTTCTGGCGCTCGACATCGGTCGCGCCCATGTAAACCACGCAAGGCAGGTTGAAACGTGCGGCAACCGTGGCCGAGGCCACGCCATGCTGGCCGGCGCCGGTTTCGGCGATGATGCGGGTCTTGCCCATCCGCTTGGCAAGCAGAATCTGGCCAAGGCAGTTGTTGATCTTGTGCGACCCGGTGTGATTGAGGTCTTCGCGCTTGAGATAAATCTTTGCGCCGCCCAGATGGCGGGTAAGACCTTCCGCGAAATAGAGCTTCGAAGGGCGACCGGCATAATAGGTCGACAGCGACTTCAGCTCTGCCTGGAATTCCGGGTCGCTCTTTGCCTTGTTCCACTCATCCTGGAGATGAAGAATAAGTGGCATGAGTGTTTCGGCAACGAAACGACCACCGAACATTCCGAACATGCCCTGTTCGTCGGGTCCTGTGCGGAAGGAATTCGGCTCGACCGGCTTGTTCATGCCGTCCTCCTTGAATTGGGCATTGAATTGGGCATTCGCGCCGCGCGCTTCACTGCGGCACGGACAGATGCAAAGAAATCTTCGATCAACGCCACATCCTTGACGCCTGGCGCGCTCTCGACACCCGATGAAATGTCCAGACCGGATGGATGAACGCGCGCCAAGGCCTCGCCGACATTTGACGCGTTGAGCCCACCGGAAAGCATGTAATCCAGCGAACCGTCAAGGTCATGCAGCAGCGACCAGTCGAATGTAACGCCGTTGCCGCCGGGAAGTTCGGCACCTTTAGGTGGCTTTGCGTCGAACAGGAGGCGATCTGCCACGCCGACATAGGATCGTGCACGCGCCAGATCCTTGGCATTCGAGATCGACAGGGCCTTCATGACGGGGAGATTGTAGCGCGCTTTGACGTCCGCGACACGCTCCGGCGTTTCGCTGCCGTGAAGTTGCAGCATGTCTGGCGCGACCGCCGAAACGATCGCGTCGAGCGCCGCATCATCTGCATTCACCGATACAGCTACGACCTGCGCACGGTTGCGCGCCGCTTGCCGCAAGCCGCCGGCCGTTTCAGGCTCAACATGGCGAGGGCTTTTCGGAAAGAAGATGAAGCCGATATGGCTTGCACCCCCATCCAGAACGGTTTTGACGGTTTCGGGCGTCGAGAGCCCGCAGATCTTGATATCCATAGAGTGGAGATAACGGTTAGGCGTCATTCATTCAAATGCAATCGCCTGCAGCGCACCACCGTTTTTCTTCAGCCAAGCCTTGCAGCGATCGGTTTCGGGGCAAAGCTCCCGGCATAACGCCCAGAATCTGGGGCCGTGGTTCATTTCCCGCAGATGCGCGACCTCGTGCGCCACGAGATAATCGATCACAGCCGGCGGGGCCATCATGATGCGCCAGGAAAAGGACAAGCCGCCATCCGCCGCGCAGGATCCCCAGCGACTTGTCGTATCCTTGAACCGGATGGACTTTGCCTTGCGGCCGATACGAGCAGTGTGATGCGCCACCAGTGCCTCGATATCGCGCTTGGCCTCGCGCTTCAGGAAGTCGCGGATCCGGCGTGAAAGATGCTGCGGATCGCCATAGACATGGAGGCAAAGCGCGCCATCCTGTTGGCCGGTTTCAACTAAACCGCGCTTGCCGGGGTGATGCACGATCAGATGCGCCACCCCGCGCAAGGGAATGCGCACGCCCGGGCGCACGGCGGGTTGATCGGGATATCTGGCGATGCGACTTTCCAGCCAGCCGGCATGACGGGCGATGAAGAGATCGACCTCGCGCCGGGAGATGCCTGGAGGGATGGTAACACGGACGCCGCGCCCGCCGGCATCGATGCGCAAGGTCAGCCGTTTCGAACGCTGGTTTTCCACGATCTTGAGCGGCAAAATCCGCTCGCCGACCGACAACTCCTGTAGGACAGGCGAGGCTGGTACTGGCTTGCGTGAAAAGGAAGAAAACAACCCCATGTTGCGAGCTAATGCGATTCGCGGGATTTGACGAAGCTGAAAAGACAAACGGCGCCCGAATGGGGCGCCGTCGGCTGGTGTTCGGCCGTCTGGATCAAACGCCGGGATCGCGGATCTCGGTTGAGGGCGAATCGGCTTCAGGGCGCGACTTGCGCGCATTCATGAAGCGGTCGAACTCTTCCTGGTCCTTGGCGCGACGCAATTCGCGAAGATAGGCATCGAACTCGTCGCGGGCTTCGTCCAGCTTGCGGCGTTCTTCCTCGATGCGAGCAAGCTCGGCATCGCGCCAATCGTCGAATGCGACGTTGCCGGTCGAATTGAAACCGCGGAATGCGCGATGCTTGGCGCCGCAGCCCCGGAAAAGCTTGCCGCTCTTCCATTTGCCTTTGACGTCGTCGAACCGATCGCCCCAGATGATATAGGCCAGCATGGCCAGGCCGAGCGGCCAAAAGACCATGAAGCCAACCACCATGAGCGCAATGGTCGCCGGCGTCCAGGCCGGTCGGATCAGTGCAGTCGTGTTCATTTGCTTCCGTTCCTTCAGGTTGAAGGCAACCGAAATCGGCTGCTTGATTTGGAGATGGGAGAGCAAATATGGCGATTCAAGAAGGCTTTGTTGAAAACCCGGATAAGGGTCAGAATCTGCTTCTGTTTTTCCAAGTGTCGCCGCCATGGACGATCAGACCGGCGATAAGGCCCCAGAAAGCAGCTCCGATGCCGCCAAATGCTACGCCCGAAGCGGTGACAGCGAAGGCAGTGGCCGCCGCCAAGCGCTCACTGGGTATCATCAGCGCGATGGCCAGCGAGTTGGAAAAGGAGCCGAGCAAGCCAAGTCCGGCAACCAGCATGATGAAAACCGCAGGCAAGGCACCCACTAGGGCAACCAGCGACGCGCCGAACACAGCGAAAACGAGATAGGTGGCTGCGTAAAACCAACTCGTTTTCCAGCGTTCCGCCGGGTCGGGATGTGCATCAGCTCCCGTGCAGAATGCAGCTGCCATGGCTGACAGATTGCTCGTGCCGGCGCTGAACGGCGCCGACAACAGGGATACGATACCGGTAATGGTGATGATCGGACCAGGCTGCGGATCATATCCATCCGCCTTGAGAACAGCGAGGCCCGACAGGTTCTGCGATGCCATTGTGACCAGATAAAGCGGGATGGCCAGGCTGAGCATTGCCTGGAGCGAGAATTGCGGCGCGGTCAGCACCAGAGTGGAAAGTTCCGGCGGGGGAAAGGCGGCCAGCCTCCCCAGCAACACGGCATAAACGCCGCCAATCAACAGCACGATCAGGATCGACAAGGTCGGGCTGAAAAGCCGGGCCAGAAAAAACACCGCAACAAGCGGCAGCACAAATATCGGGTCAGTTTCAGTTGCGCGCACCACATTGGCAACGAATGCAAACAGGATACCGGCAAGCATTCCCGACGAAACGGAGGCCGGAATGCGGGCGACAAGCCGCATCAACGGGCGGATCAAACCCGTGCCGATCAAGAGCAGTGCCGTCACCATGAACGCACCGATGGCATCCGGCAGGGAAAAGCCATGACTGGCTGCGATCAAGGCAAGGCCCGGCGTCGACCATGCGGTGACCACCGGCATGCGGCTCAGCCACGACAGGATGAGCGTGGAACAAACAAGCGCAAGACAGATCGCGGTAACCGAACTGGCGGTTTGTTCCGGTGAAGCGCCCACCGCCTTCATGGCGGCCAAAACGACAGCCAGCGTACTGCTGAAACCCACAAGAGCCGAAACAAATCCGGATACCGGGACGGACAAGCGCATGTGGGGCTTCACCCTATCTGTTCAAGCAGTTTTTCCACGCTGCGGATGATGAGATCGAGATCCTGCGGGCGTGACAGACGATGGTCGCCATCGGGGATCAGCGACAAGGTGACATTGTCGGCCGGAAGATGCTCGACGAGCTTTAACGCATGCTCATGCGGCACGTCCGGATCCTGCATGCCTTGCAGGATGGTGACCGGGCAATGCGTGTCGATCAGTCCCGTCAGCACCCGGTTTGCATCGCCATCCTCGAACAGAGCGCGCGTATAGATATTGGGCTCGGGCGAATATTCCGAGACTTCTTCGAGATAGCCCTGGGTTTCCAGAAGTTTCATCTGCTGGGCTGTGAGTTGCGGCTTCATCAGTTCATGCGTGAAATCGGGTGCCGGCGCGATCAGCAGAAGGCCTGCGATACGTTCGCGATCACCGCGCTTGTTCAGTTCCTGCACCATGCGAAGAGCGATCCATCCACCCATGGAAGAACCAATCAGGATTTGCGGACCCTCCGTCACCCGATCAAGAACCGCCAATGATTGGTCCAGCCAGCGTGAGATCGTGCCTTCGGCGAAGGCTCCGCCGGACGCGCCGTGACCAGAATAATCATGGCGGGTGAATTGAAGATCCCGGCTTTGCGCATGGGCTGCAAGAACTTCTGCCTTGGTGCCTGTCATGTCGGAACGGTAACCGCCAAGCCACATCAGACCAGGCGCCGCCCCCTTGCGATGCCGGTAGGCAATCGCCACATCACAAACATCCAGCTTGCCGGGGATCTCACCCGTTGCCTGTATCGGTTCCATTCCACTCAACCTTCCAAACTTCCGGATTCTTTTGTGGGACGCCCTTTAAGCAGAATGCAAGGTTTGTCGTTCGTGGCAGGTGATTTTCACCTAGCGGCATGTTATGGACGCACCAGATGCGGGAACGACAGGCCCGCATGCAGCGTTTTGCCGTCTGCCATTCATCAAGGCAAGCGGACTTCATCATTTCGTTCAACAGTCGGGAGACGACACCATTCGCAGACCATTCAAAGCCGCGCCGGTTACCAAGGAAGGACCGCGCGCCAACCGCGACATCCGGGTTCCACGTGTTCAGTTGATTGACGACACGGGCGCCAATCGCGGCAACGTATCTATTCAGGAAGCGCTTGAGATCGCCGAAGAAGCCGGGCTTGATCTCGTGGAAATTTCCCCCAATGCCGAGCCGCCGGTTTGCAAGATCCTGGATCTCGGCAAGCTGAAATATGCCAGCCAGAAAAAGGCCGCCGAAGCGCGCAAGAACCAGAAGACCATCGAGATCAAGGAGATCAAGATGCGTCCCAATATCGACACGCATGATTATGACGTGAAGATGCGGGCCGTGCGCCGGTTCTTCGAAGAAGGCGACAAGGTCAAGCTGACCCTGCGTTTTCGTGGTCGCGAAATGGCGCATCTTGAACTGGGCATGGAACTTCTCAACCGCGTGAAGGCGGAGACGGAAGAAATCGCCAAGGTGGAAGCCGAGCCGAAGCTCGAAGGCCGCCAGATGATGATGGTGTTGGCGCCGCGTTAATCGCGCGCCCGCACCGCTCTCATATAATTCGGCGCACCGAAGCCGCGTTGGCCCTTGATCCAGGGCTTTTTCGCTGATAGGAAGCGCGCCGTTAAGGAGCCGTCCGGCAGGGCATGCCGTGGCGGTTCTCAATGCTGTTTGGGCCACCGGTCTTCTGAGGGTCCACGCGATAAAGCGCCGAAATGCGCGATAAAAACGGAGTCGAAAGCAAAATGCCCAAGATGAAGACCAAATCAGCTGCAAAGAAGCGGTTCAAGATCACTGGTACCGGCAAGGTGCTGGCTGCAGCTGCTGGCAAGCGCCACGGCATGATCAAGCGCTCCAACAAGTTCATTCGCGATGCCCGCGGCACGATGGTTCTGGCTGAACCGGACGGCAAGAAGGTCATCAAGAATTTCCTCCCGAACGGCCTCTGAGCTTTCGGTCTGGCAGCGTTATAAGGAGATCATGAAATGGCACGCGTCAAACGGGGCGTAACGTCCCACGCCAAGCACAAGAAGGTCCTCAAGCAGGCCCGCGGCTTTTACGGCCGTCGCAAGAACACCATCCGCATCGCCAAGCAGGCAGTCGAAAAGTCGCTGCAATATGCTTATCGCGATCGCAAGAATCGCAAGCGTAACTTCCGCGCTCTCTGGGTTCAGCGCATCAATGCTGCTGTCCGTGAGCACGGCCTGACCTATGGCCGCTTCATCGATGGTCTGAACAAGGCAAACATCGAGATCGACCGCAAGGTTCTTTCGGATCTGGCGATCCACGAGCCGGCAGCATTCGCCGAGCTGGTTGCGAAGGCCAAGGTTGCGCTGGAATACCTCAAAGACACCACGCCCGGTGCTTTTGAGCGCGCTGTCGCCTAAGCATTTTCCAGCCCGGCTTTTTTGCCAGGCGTTGGAAAAATGCGGCTAGGTATGCGGCATGGTCCTTATCCGGAAAGTCTCAACTTTTCGGGGCCATGCCGACCAGCGCTTCCCAAGCATTTGAAAACCTGATTTGGGAAACCCGCGCTGGCTGGGCTGGCGCGGGTTTTTCTTTTGTTTGAACCGCGACGAGCGAGTCGCAGCATGAGCGTGAGATGAGCAACGATCTGGAAACTCTCGAAAGCGGCGTCATGGCCGAAATCGCAGCGGCATCCGACGAAGCCGCGCTTGAAAATGTTCGCGTTGGCGCGCTCGGCAAGAAGGGCTTTATTTCCGAGAAGCTGAAAACGCTGGGCAAGATGACGCCGGAAGAGCGTCAACTTCAGGGGCCGGCTATCAATGGCCTGAAAACCCGCGTCACCGATGCGCTCGCCGCTCGCAAAACCGAACTCCGGCAGGTTGCCACTGCCGCCCGCCTGGCTTCCGAGAAACTCGACGTTACCTTGCCTGTGCGCCAGTCGCCAGCAGAGCGCGGGCGTATCCACCCGATCAGTCAGGTGGTTGATGAGATTGCCGCTATCTTTGGCGATCTCGGCTTCTCGATTGCCGAGGGCCCGGATGTCGAGACCGATTACTACAACTTCACGGCGCTGAATTTCCCGGATGGCCATCCGGCGCGCGAAATGCACGACACCTTCTTCTTCCAGCCGGATGAGAAGGGTGAACGCAAGCTGTTGCGCACGCATACTTCGCCCGTGCAGATTCGTACGATGGAAGGCCAGAAGCCGCCGATCCGCATCGTCATTCCGGGCAAGACCTATCGCCAGGATTCGGACGCGACCCATTCGCCGATGTTCCATCAGGTGGAAGGGCTCGTTGTCGACAAGGGTGCCAATATCGCCAATCTGAAATGGGTGCTGGAAGAGTTCTGCAAGGCCTTCTTCGAGGTGCCTTCGGTCAAGATGCGTTTTCGCCCGAGCTTCTTTCCTTTCACCGAACCTTCGATGGAAGTCGATATTCAGTGCGATCGCTCGAAGCCGGGTGAAGTGCGCTTTGGCGAAGGCAATGACTGGATGGAAATTCTTGGCTGCGGCATGGTTCATCCCAATGTGCTGCGCGCCGGCGGTCTCGATCCGGATGAATATCAGGGCTTTGCCTGGGGCATGGGGATCGACCGCATCGCCATGCTGAAATACGGAATGCCGGACCTGCGGGCCTTCTTCGATGCCGATGTGCGCTGGCTTCAGCATTATGGTTTCCGCCCGCTCGATATGCCGACGCTTTTCGGCGGTCTGAGCGCCTGAGGAAGAACTGTGTCAAAACCGCTTAAACATAATTTCACGCCTGACGTTCTGAAGACGCTCGACAAGAAAAAGGTCGAGACGATTCTGGAAAATGCGCAGCGTCTGGGAGCCGAAGATCTTATCGCGATGTGCGAACTCGATCTTGCTGAACGCAAGCCGGCTGTCGGCAGCCGCTCCACGGCAAGCCGCAGCACCTCCGGCACGCGTGCGCGCATCGCCTCGGCGAAAAGCGTTTCGCGTGAAAACATGTTCGCCAACGGCTACCATTTCGTGTGCGAAAACGATGCCGGCGTGATCGATCTCGGCGACGGACGTTTCTGGAGTCCTGCAGCGGTGATCGCGGAAGCGGATCCGGATGCGAGCCTCAACGGTGGCGCCTATCTGGCGTTGCACGAAGCAAAAACGCGGCCATCTTATCGCCAGGGCAAGATCATCGGTTTTCGCAAGGTTGCCGATGGCGCGGTCGAGGCGGTGGAATTCCTGGTCAAGGCAGAACCGAAATCCCGCGCCTGGGTTGGCGCCGGTGCGGGCGAGACGGGCTACAAATGGGCCAAGGTGCGGGACGAGGATTGATTGAATGAAACTCACTTTATCCTGGTTGAAGGACCATCTCGAAACCAACGCCTCGCTTGAGGAGATCGTTGAACGGCTGACAGCAATCGGCCTTGAGGTCGAAAGCGTGGACGACAAGGCGGCGCTGCGCCCCTTCACGATTGCGAAGGTGCTGACGGCTGAACGGCATCCGGATGCCGACAAATTGCAGGTCCTGTCGGTCGACGCCGGCAAAGGTGCGCCTATCCAGGTCGTTTGCGGTGCGCCGAACGCGCGCGCGGGGCTCGTTGGTGTTCTTGGAATGCCGGGAACCTATGTTCCGGGGCTCGACGTGACGCTGTCGATCGGCAATATCCGCGGTGTCGAAAGCCGTGGCATGATGTGCTCGGAGCGCGAGCTTGAGCTTTCGGACGAGCACAACGGCATTATCGACCTGCCCGAAGACGCGCCTGTGGGCGAAAGCTTTGCAAGCTGGGCACAGCTCGATGACCCGGTCATCGAAATCAATCTGACGCCAAACCGCCCAGACGCGACCAGTATTTACGGCATCGCACGCGACCTGGCGGCATCCGGGCTCGGCACGCTGAAAACGAAGCCAGCGCCGGCTGTGGAAACCGCCGGGGAATGTCCGGTGGGTGTTTCGCTCGATTTCGGCGACACACCATCGCTGTGCTCCGGATTCGCACTGCGCCTCGTGCGCGGCGTGAAGAATGGTCCCTCGCCGAAATGGATGCAGCAACGCTTGTTGGCGATCGGCTTGCGTCCGATCAACGCGCTGGTCGATATCACCAATTACATGACCTTCGACCAGGGGCGGCCGCTGCACGTCTTCGATGCTGCTAGGGTAAAGGGCAACCTCATCGTGCGTCGTGCCGCCGAAGGCGAGACGGTGCTGGCGCTCGATGGCCGTGAATATAAGCTCAATCCGGATGTTTGCGTCATTACCGATGACAACGGCGTCGAATCGATCGCCGGCATCATGGGCGGCGAGCACTCCGGCTCGGATGAAACAACCACTGATGTGCTGATCGAATCGGCACTTTGGGAGCCGTTGAACATTGCGCGCACTGGCCGTTCGCTTGGTATCATCACGGATGCGCGCTACCGGTTCGAACGCGGTGTGGATCCTGAATATATGGTGCCGGGCCTCGACCGCGCGACCGAGCTGGTGCTTGAACTCTGCGGCGGGCAGGCAACCGCAAGCACGGTTGTCGGCTATGCGGGATACACGCCGAAGGTTGTCACCTTTCCCACCACCGAGGTGAAGCGCCTGACCGGCCTTGATGTGCCGGGCGAACAGAGCCTGGAAATTCTGGCGCGGCTGGGCTTCGGCGTGGCTGGTGCCGGCTATGTCGTAGATGTTTCAGTGCCGAGCTGGCGCCCGGATGTCGATGGCAAGGCGGATCTCGTAGAAGAAGTGATGCGCATCGTTGGCGTCGATGCGATCGCATCCGAGCCGCTTGGAAATCATGAGGCCGTCAATGGACGCATCCTGACCACTTTGCAGATCCGCACCCGCAATACAAAGCGCGCGCTGGCTGTGCGCGGCATGATGGAGGCCGTCACCTGGTCCTTCATTCCCGAAGCGCAGGCCAAAGCCTTTGGTGGCGGTGCGCCGGAACTGAAGCTTGCCAACCCGATTGCCGCCGATATGTCGGACATGCGGCCCTCGCTGTTGCCGGGGTTGATTGCCGCGGCCCAGCGCAATGCCGATCGCGGTATTGGCGATGTCGCCTTGTTCGAAGTTTCCGGCACTTATGAAGGCAATACGCCTGAAAAGCAGCGCCGCGTGGCTGCCGGCATCCGCCGTGGTACCGCAACGCTGGAAGGTGCTGGCCGCCATTGGAATGGCGCTGCGAAACCGGTCGGGGTTTTTGATGCCAAGGCGGACGCTTTCGCGGCGCTCGAAGCCTGTGGTGCGCCTGTGGATCGGCTGCAGATCGAGGCCGGTGGACCGGCCTGGTATCATCCGGGCCGCTGCGGCACCATCAAGCTCGGGCCGAAAGTCGTGCTCGGCACATTCGGCGAGTTCCATCCCGATACGCTTGATCTTCTCGACGCTGACGGCCCGATTGCCGGGTTCGAAATCTTCATCGATGCGGTGCCTGAGCCCAAGCAGAAGGCAACTCGCACCAAGCCGAAGCTCGAACTGTCAGCTTTCCAGGCAGTGAAGCGCGACTTCGCCTTTGCCGTGGATCGCTCCGTGGAAGCGGGCGCGATCACCAAGGCCGCGCTTGGCGCAGACAAGAAGCTTATTACGGGCGTTTCCGTATTCGATATTTTCGAGGGAGCCTCACTGGGCGACGACAAGAAGTCTGTGGCTATCGAGGTTGCCATTCAGCCGATCGATAAAACGCTGACGGATGAAGATTTCGAAGCACTGGCTGCAAAGATCGTCGAGAATGTCGGCAAGCAGACCGGTGGCGCGCTGCGAGGCTGATCTTCATCGTATCAGAATGACATAAACAGGGGCGCATCGTCTTGCGCCCCAAAAGTACCCTTCTTATATACGCCGCAACGCTGCAATGACGGCTTCGTGAACGAAACCGTCGAGCAGCAAATCTTGTGACAGGGGCAGCAACGGGAATGCCGATTTCCGGGTCCCATCGCTGTTCGCTAAATGGAGAGACAATATGGCTAAAGTCATTGGTATCGATCTGGGAACGACCAATTCCTGCGTGGCCGTCATGGACGGCAAGGACGCGAAGGTCATTGAGAATGCTGAGGGCGCGCGTACCACGCCGTCCATCGTCGCGTTTACGGATTCCGACGAGCGCCTCGTTGGCCAGCCGGCCAAGCGCCAGGCGGTCACCAATCCGGAAAACACGGTTTTCGCCGTGAAGCGCCTGATTGGCCGCCGCTACGACGATCCGGTGACCGAAAAAGACAAGAAGCTCGTTCCCTATACGATCGCCCGTGGCGACAATGGCGACGCCTGGGTCGAAGCCGGTGGCAAGAACCAGTCGCCAAGCCAGATCTCCGCGATGATCCTTCAGAAAATGAAGGAAACCGCAGAAGCCTATCTCGGCGAAAAGGTAGAGCAGGCCGTCATCACGGTTCCTGCATATTTCAATGACGCCCAGCGTCAGGCAACCAAGGATGCCGGCAAGATCGCAGGCCTCGAAGTTCTGCGCATTATCAACGAGCCGACCGCTGCTGCGCTCGCTTACGGCCTCGACAAGAAGGACGGCAAGACCATTGCCGTTTACGATCTTGGCGGCGGCACCTTCGATATCTCCGTGCTGGAAATCGGCGACGGCGTGTTTGAAGTGAAGTCCACCAACGGTGACACCTTCCTTGGTGGTGAAGACTTCGACATGCGCCTGGTCGAATACCTCGCCAACGAGTTCAAGAAGGAGCAGGGCATCGACCTGAAGAACGACAAGCTCGCTCTTCAGCGCCTGAAGGAAGCTGCCGAAAAGGCAAAGATCGAACTGTCGTCTTCGCAGCAGACCGAGATCAACCTGCCGTTCATCACGGCAGATGCCTCCGGTCCGAAGCACCTGACCTTGAAGCTGACCCGCGCCAAGTTCGAACAGCTGGTTGACGATCTCGTCCAGCGCACGATCGAGCCCTGCAAGGCAGCGCTCAAGGATGCAGGCCTGCGCGCTGGCGAAATCGACGAAGTTGTTCTTGTCGGCGGCATGACCCGCATGCCGAAGGTCCAGGAAGTCGTGAAGCAGTTCTTCGGCAAGGAGCCACACAAGGGTGTGAACCCTGATGAGGTCGTGGCACTTGGCGCTGCCATCCAGGCAGGCGTTCTGCAGGGCGACGTCAAGGACGTTCTGCTTCTCGACGTGACACCATTGTCGCTCGGCATTGAAACGCTGGGTGGTGTGTTCACGCGCCTGATCGACCGCAACACGACGATCCCCACCAAGAAGAGCCAGGTGTTCTCGACTGCCGAGGATAATCAGGGCGCGGTGACGATTCGCGTGTTCCAGGGCGAGCGTGAAATGGCCGCCGACAACAAGGCGCTGGGCCAGTTCGACCTCGTCGGCATTCCGCCGGCACCGCGCGGCGTGCCCCAGATCGAAGTGACCTTCGACATCGACGCCAACGGCATCGTCAACGTGTCGGCCAAGGACAAGGGCACTGGCAAGGAGCACCAAATCCGCATTCAGGCGTCGGGCGGTTTGTCAGACGCCGACATCGAGAAGATGGTGAAGGACGCCGAGGCCAATGCGGACGCAGACAAGAAGCGTCGTGAGGCTGTTGAAGCCAAGAACCAGGCTGAAGGTCTGATCCACTCGTCGGAGAAGTCGCTTGCCGAGTTCGGCGATAAGGTTTCGGAAGAAGATCGCACGGCGATTTCCGATGCCATTGCGGCTTTGAAGACGTCGGTTGAAGGCGATGATGCCGAAGACATCAAGGCCAAGAGCAACGCGCTCGCCGAAGCTTCGATGAAGCTGGGTCAGGCCATGTATGAGGCAAGCCAGGCTGAAGCAGCGGAAAGCGACGCAAAGGCTGACGCTCAGAAGGCCGGTGAAGACGTTGTCGACGCCGATTTCGAAGAGATCGACGAAGACGACAAGAAAAAGTCGGCCTGATCGCCGGTTTGATGCCATAAGAAACGAGGCCCGGCGCCGATGCGTCGGGCTTTGTTTTAATAAAGATTGGCCGTTGCTCCCGAAGGTCGATCGGATTTTTTACAAAAATTGATGCGTCAAAGGGAAGCGGTCTGGCATCGGGTTGCGAATTTCATTACATCGAACCGCAAGAACTATCGCCAATTTCGCCCTAGACATCGCATCATCCATGGGTCCTGACAGCGCAACATGATCAAGGTTGATTATTACGAGGTTCTCGGCGTCCAGCGCGGCGCGGACGATAAGGAACTCAAAACGGCGTTTCGCAAGCTTGCGATGCAATATCATCCGGACCGCAATCCGGGCGATGCCGAAGCCGAAAAGAAGTTCAAGGAAATCGGCGAAGCCTATGAGTGCCTGAAGGACCCGCAAAAGCGCGCAGCCTATGATCGGTTCGGTCATGCTGCTTTTGAAAACGGCATGGGCGGCGGCCGAGCCGGTGGCTTCGGTGCTGCTGGCGGTTTCTCCGATATTTTCGAAGATATTTTCGGCGAGATGATGGGCGGTGGCCGTTCTCGCCGTTCCGCCAATGGTCGCGAGCGCGGCAGCGACCTGCGCTACAATATGGAAATCTCGCTTGGCGAGGCCTTCACGGGTAAAACCGCTGAAATCCGCGTTCCGTCTTCTATCATCTGCGATGAATGCGGTGGCTCGGGTGCAAAGCCCGGCACACAGCCTGTCACCTGTTCGATGTGTTCGGGGTCAGGCCGTGTGCGTGCTGCCCAAGGCTTTTTCTCCGTGGAGCGTACCTGCCCGCAATGTCAGGGCCGTGGCCAGACAATCAAGGACCCGTGCCCGAAATGTGCCGGCCAGGGGCGGTTGAACGAAGAGCGCTCATTGTCCGTGACCATTCCTGCCGGGATCGAGGACGGGACGCGCATCCGTTTGTCAGGCGAAGGCGAAGCGGGTTTGCGTGGCGGACCCTCGGGCGATCTTTATATCTTCCTGTCAGTGCGTCCGCATGAATTCTTCCAGCGCGACGGAGCCGACCTTTACTGCAAGGTTCCGATCTCGATGACGACGGCTGCCCTTGGTGGCCAGTTCGAGGTCACGACGCTTGATGGTACCCAAACGCGCGTGAAAGTTCCCGAAGGCACTCAGAACGGCCGCCAGTTCCGCTTGCGCTCGAAGGGCATGCCGGTTCTGCGCCAGTCTACCGTTGGCGATCTTTACATTCAGGTCGACATCGAAACACCGCAAAACCTTTCGCGGCGCCAGCGGGAACTGCTCGAAGAGTTCGACAAACTGTCTTCCAAGGAAAATTCTCCTGCTTCCAGCGGGTTCTTCACGCGGATGAAGGATTTCTTCGAAAGCTTCAGCGAGTAACGCAATCGCGTTCGCCAACCGATTTCCGGCATTTACAATGCCGCATTCAGACGCTTATCTGTCGCACAAATTCGTGAGATAAGGGCTGTTGAATGGTTCATGCCGGAATCAAGAAGGCGATCTCGGAGCGCTTTGACGAAGAACTCAAATTCTTCAAAGGCTGGATCGACAAGCCGAAGGCTGTCGGTGCCATTATTCCAACGAGCTCGCACACGGCCAAGCGAATGGCTTGCGTGGTGCAGCCTGAATCCGGTCTGCCTGTGCTTGAACTCGGACCGGGAACCGGCGTTATCACCAAGGCTATTCTGGCGCGTGGCGTGAAACCGGGGGATCTCTGGTCGATCGAATATTCGGAAGATTTCGTGGTACATCTGCGGGAGCAGTTTCCCGATGTGAATATCATTCAGGGCGACGCGTTCAATCTCGATGCAACGCTCGGCGAACATGCCGGCCAGACCTTTGACAGTATCATCTCGGCTGTCCCGCTGCTGTCATTCAAGGTCCCCCAACGCATCCGTTACGTGGAAAGTCTGCTTGACCGCATCCCGGCGGGGCGACCGATCGTGCAGATCACCTATGGCACGATGTCTCCTGTACCGCCCGGCAAAGGCAATTACACGGTGGATCATTTCGACTTCATGCTCCGTAATATTCCACCAGCGCAGCTTTGGATCTATCGCCGCCCCTGGAAAGTCTGAGGATACGGAACTTGGAAACGCTTATTCTGGTTTTCGCGGGGTCGTTGCGGACGGGCGCCTTCAGCGAGAAGACGGCAGATGTCGCGCAACTCGAACTTGCTCGCGGCGGCGCAACGGTGACCAGACTTTCGCTGGCCGATTATCCGCTTCCCTTGATGAATGAAGATCTCGAGCGTGAAGAAGGTTTGCCGGATGCGGCCATGCAACTCGCGCGTCAGTTCATGGCGCATGACGGCGTGTTGATCGCCAGTCCTGAATATAATGCGTCTATCCCACCCTTGCTGAAGAACGCGCTGGATTGGGTGAGCCGGGTTCGCGCCGATGGTGATCGCAAGGTGCAACCTTACGCGGATCGCCCATTCGCCTTGTGCTCGTCATCGCCTGGCGCATTTGCGGGCATGCGGGGGCTTTACCATCTTCGTGCCGTTCTGATGGCGTGCGGGGCGGAGGTGATAACTCCACAATGTTCCGTCAGCCATGCGGCTCGGGCCTTTGACGAGGAGGGTGCATTTGTGGAAGAGCGCGTGCACAAGCAGATGCAAGGCGTTTGCCAGGCGCTGATCGCGCGTGCGCAAGCTTTATCGACAAGGACATATGGATGAATAACGCGAAGGACCGCCTGATCGTTGGGCTTGACGTGGCGGATGTGGCGACAGCCGAAACCATCGTGGCCGAACTGGGCGACAGCGTTTCATTCTACAAGATCGGATATCAGCTGGGCTATGCCGGCGGGCTTGGTTTCGCGCGTGAACTCGTTTCGGGCGGCAAGGAAGTGTTTCTCGATCTCAAATTGCTCGATATCGACAACACAGTGGCAAAGGGCGTGGAAAGCGTGATGGGCATCGGCGCTTCGATGCTCACTTTGCACGCCTATCCCAAAGCCATGCGCGCGGCTGTTGATGCGGCCAAAGGCAGCAATCTTTGCTTGCTGGCCGTAACCGTTCTCACCTCCATGGATGATGCGGATCTGCGCGAGGCGGGTTATGGCGCTGATGCGCAAAGCCTGGTGGCGCGTCGCGCCGAACAAGCGCGGGAGGCCGGCATGGGGGGCATTGTTTGCGCAGCAACGGAAGCCGCGCGTGTTCGTGAGATTGTCGGGTCCGATCTTGCGATCGTGACGCCGGGAATTCGCCCGACCGGCAGCGATCATGGCGACCAGAAGCGGGTCATGACTCCCAGGCAGGCACTGCAAGCCGGCGCGAGCCATCTCGTGGTCAGCCGCCCCATCATCAAAGCTGCCGACCGGAAAGCCGCGGCAAACGCAATATTGGCCGAAATGCAGGCGGCCTAGGATCAAGAAAACGGGAGGACAGAATGGCCAAGGGATACTGGATCGCACGCGTCGATATTCGCGACCCGGAACGTTACAAGGATTATGTTTCAACCGCGAAGCCGGCATTTGAGCGTTACAAGGCGAAGTTCCTGGCGCGGGGCGGGACCGTCACGCCACTCGAAGGTACGGTGCGGGCACGCAACGTTGTCATCGAGTTTGAAAGCGTGGACGTGGCGAAGGCCTGCTACGATTCAGCGGAATATCAGGCGGCCGCGGCTATCCGGCAGGAATGCGCGGATTCGGAAATGATCATCGTCGAAGGCGCGTAAACCTCTTCGTGGCCAAGCAGACGGGCCTCGACATTGCCTTATTGCAACGCAATAAAGTCAGGCCTAATGATTGGCGGTAAGGCCAACCATCAGCCGACGACGCGTGGGCGCGCCGATCAGCTCGCTTGCGCGTTTGAGGATCGTTGATGTTTTATCAGTTCTACGCTTTGCAGCACGCTGCCCTCCAGCCTTCCAGGGCGGTTGCTGAAGCCTTCCGGACTTTTTATTCCAATCCTCTGAACCCACTCAGTGAAACCATGTTCGGTCGAACCATGGCGGCCAGCGCGGAGCTGTTCGAGCGCACGACGCGCCAGTATCCAAAGCCGGCTTTCAATCTGCCTGTCGCCTTTGTCGATGGCGAAAAGGTGGGCATGAATGAGGAAGTGGTTTGGGAGCGCCCGTTCTGCAAATTGCTCAACTTCAAGCGTGACCTCCCGGCCGAGCGTGAAGCTGACCCGAAACTGCTGATCGTCGCACCGATGTCCGGCCACTACGCGACGCTGTTGCGCGGCACTGTCGAAGCCATGACGAGCCATGCGGATGTTTATATCACCGACTGGGCGGATGCGCGCATTGTGCCTCTCGCTGAAGGTCGGTTCGATCTCGATGACTACATCGATTACGTGATCGAGATGCTGCGTCATCTGGGTCCGAACACCCATGTCATGGCTGTTTGTCAGCCTTCGGTGCCGGTTTTTGCCGCGGTCGCCTTGATGGAACAGCGCGGCGATCGGTTCGCGCCGGCCAGCATGACATTGATGGGCGGTCCAATCGACACGCGCCGCAATCCGACCGCCGTGAACGATCTGGCCGCCGAACATGACATCGAGTGGTTTCGTGACAATGTGATCATGCAGGTGCCGTTTCCCGAGCCTGGCTTCACGCGCGATGTTTATCCGGGCTTTCTGCAACTGACCGGCTTCATGAGCATGAATCTCGATCGCCATATCGGCGCGCATAAGGACTTCTTCCTGCATCTGGTGAAGAATGACGGCGAGCCGGCAGAAAAGCACCGGGAATTCTATGACGAATATCTCGCGGTGATGGATTTGACGGCGGAATTCTATCTGCAAACCGTGGAAACCGTTTTCATCGAGCACCGCTTGCCAAAAGGCACGATGACGCATCGTGGAACCTTGATCGACCCGTCGGCGATACGCAGCACCGCGCTTTTAACGGTGGAAGGCGAAAACGACGACATATCGGGGCTTGGGCAAACAGAAGCTGCGCATGATCTGTGTTCCAATCTGTCCGCTTCCCGGAAAATGCACTATGTTCAGCCTTCCGTTGGGCATTACGGCGTGTTCAATGGGTCACGCTTCCGCGCAGAGATTGTGCCGCGCATCGTTGACTTCATGGCCGCGCATCGGACACGCAAAACGGCCAAACCGCGCATGGTGCGCAGCCGAAAACATTGATTTTCCTTCATACTCGCTCGTTCACGCCTGCTGAAACCTGCAATTTCAGGGGGCAGCGTTGCTTGGTTAACCAAAAGTTACACTAGTTTCCGCGCTCGATTGACAACAGGCCCGTCTCGCTTTTAACTTTTCGTTAATAAAAGGGGTCAGGGCACAGCGTATGAAACTTGCGCGTTTGATGGGGCAGGCAGGCATTGTAGCCAGCGCGATTCTCGTCGCAGCAGCATCGCTGGCGGTCGGTGCCCCCAATGCGTCGGCATCCAGCATGGAAGTCGGTAGCATCACCTCACAACCGATCGGTCACTTCGAATTGTGCAAGCGCCATCCGATCGAATGCGCCGTGCGTCGCAACGATACGATGCCGGTCGCCTTCACCAGCGAGACAATGTCGCTGGTTCAGAATGTGAATCTCGCAGTCAATCGGAGTGTCGAGCCTTTCAGCGATATGGAAATCTATGGCCGCCAGGAATGGTGGGCATATCCTGAGGAGGCGGGTCAGCGCGGGGATTGCGAGGACTTTGCGCTGGAAAAGCGGCGCATGCTCATGCACCGCGGCATAGCTGCCGGAAATCTGCTTTTGACCGTGGTGCGCAAGCCGGACGGGGAAGGGCACGCTGTATTGACCGTGCGTACCGACCGCGGCGATTATATTCTCGACAATCTGTCGGATGCGGTGATGGCCTGGCAGGACACAGGCTACCATTTCCTCAAGCGGCAAGCTGAAAATCATTCCGGTCGCTGGAAAACCATCCGCGGTGGAAGCACCTCGCCATTGGTGAGTGCAGTGCGCTCGACGACACGCTGAGTTAAAATTTTCTTTGCACGATCAGCTGATAGGACTTCAGCGCCGTATGAGCTTGTCTAAGCTGCGGCCTTGAGCCCTCGCTCGCCGGGCGCTCGATAAGAAATCGCTTCCGCGAGATGAATACGATCGACGCTTTCCGATTGTTCGAGATCCGCCAGGGTACGCGCGACCCGAAGAACGCGGTGGTAGGCACGCGCAGAAAACTGGAGCTTCTCGCTGGCGCTGCGCAAAAGTTCTGTTCCACGTGAATCCAAGCCTGCGATCTGGTCGACCATTGCCGCCGGACAATGTGCATTAGTGATTGTCGAGCTTTGTCCGAGTTTGGTGAAGCGTGCCTGCTGCATTTCATGTGCAAGGGCAACGCGTTTGGCGACATCCGCACTGGTTTCGCCGGTCGTTTTGGGCCGGATAAGATCCGCTGCCGATACCGCCGGCACATCGACGCGCAGGTCGATGCGATCCATCAACGGCCCGGAAATGCGTGACTGATAATCCGTTTGGCAGCGCGGGCCACGGGCGCATTGAAAGCCCGGTTCGCCTGCCATGCCGCACCGACACGGATTCATCGCGGCGATCAATTGTATGCGGGCAGGATAAGTGACGCGATTATTGGCGCGTGCGATGATGCATTCACCGCTTTCCAGCGGCTGTCGAAGCGAATCCAGCACGGTCGGCGAAAATTCGGGAAATTCGTCCAGAAACAGGACGCCATGATGCGCCATCGAGGCTTCTCCAGGACGTACACGCAGTCCGCCGCCCACCATCGCGGCCATTGATGCCGAATGATGCGGAGCCCGACAGGGCCGGCGATCCGTCAATTGTCCCCCTGCCAACTCGCCCGCAATCGATGCGATCATGGAGACTTCCAATAGTTCGCGCGGCAACAAGGGCGGAAGGATCGTCGGCAAGCGTTGGGCAAGCATGGATTTGCCCGAACCGGGCGGGCCGACCATGAGGAGATTGTGTCCGCCAGCTGCCGCGACTTCCAGCGCGCGTTTGGCGGTTTCCTGTCCTTTGATGTCAGACAGATCGAGCGATGACAGAGCCGGCGGGCGAATTTTCGCTTCCGGTCGAGCAAGGAGCTGCGTGCCACGGAAATGATTGGCAAGCGCGATCAAACTGCGCGGCGCTAGGATGTCCATATCCGCGCCTGCCCAAGCGGCCTCCGGGCCGCATCCATGCGGGCAGATCAAGCCCTTGTCATCGGCCTGCGCACCCATTGCGGCAGGCAAAACACCGGTCACATTGGCGATGGTGCCATCCAGAGACAATTCTCCCAGGACCACGAACCGCGCCAGAGCCTCGGCTGGTATGGCGCCCAAAGCCGCCATCAGTCCAAGCGCGATGGGGAGATCATAATGGCTCCCTTCTTTTGGAAGATCGGCAGGTGCCAGATTGATCGTTACTTTCTTGGGCGGCATCGCCAGGCCCGACGCATGCAGTGCCGATTGCACCCGTTCGCGACTTTCCGCGACGGCCTTGTCGGGGAGGCCGACAATCTGCATCCCGATCTTGCCGGGTGAAACCATCACCTGCACATCGACAGGGACGGCTTCCACACCCTGAAACGCAACTGTACTGACCCGCGATACCATGCCCCTGCCTTTGTCGAACGGCGTGCGATTAAAGCATCTTACTTCCGTTAGGGCATCAAAAGCACGGAGACAGGATCAAATCAAGAACAATTTATGAACATACGCGCGCTGAGCTTGCAACAAAGTTGTAGCCGGTTGTGTTGTTCAAGAACAAAGGGGGCTGTGCAAGATAAGAGGGAGCCTCAGCCTCGCTTTGCTTCCACGCAATCCCAGAAAAGCGCTGCGATATCAGGCCCACCGAAGCGTTTGACTTCACGAATACCGGTTGGAGAAGTTACGTTGATCTCCGTCATATAGTCACCGATAACGTCGATCCCGACCAGTATGAAGCCCCGTTCGCGCAATGCGGGCGCAATGCGGTTGCAAATCTCGCGTTCGCGGTCTGTCAGCTCTGTTTTCTCGGCGCGACCGCCAACATGCATGTTGGATCGGGAATCATGGTCGGCGGGTATCCGGTTAATCGCGCCAACCGGTTCGCCATCGATCAGGATGATGCGCTTGTCGCCCTTGCGCACGTCCTTGAGATAGCGCTGGACGATGTAGGGTTCGCGAAACATCTGACCGAACATCTCCAGCAGCGAAGCGAGATTGCGATCAGCTTCGAGCAGATGGAAGATCCCGGCGCCGCCATTGCCGTAAAGTGGCTTGACGATGATGTCGCCATGTTGCTTGCGGAATTCGGCGACTTCCAGCGGATCCTTGGTGATCAGCGTTTCAGGCATCAGATCGGCGAATTCGGTGACGAAGATCTTTTCCGGGCTGTTGCGGACCCAGGCTGGATCATTGACCACCAGTGTCTTCGGGTGGATGCGTTCCAGAATATGGGTCGTGGTGATGTAATTCATGTCGAATGGAGGATCCTGCCGCAACAGGATGACATCCATTTCCGAGAGATCGGTCCGGACTGGTTCGCCAAGCTCGAAATGGCGGCCCTTTTCGTCCACGACTTTCATGCTTTCCACCCGCGCCACGACCTTTCCATCGGAAAGCGACAGGCGGTCGGGCGTGTAGTGGTAAAGACTATGCCCCCGGCGCTGTGCTTCCAGCGACAAGGCAAAAGTCGTGTCGCCGGCAATCTGCACCGTGGAAATGTGGTCCATCTGGACAGCGATCTTGAGCGACATGGGCATACTCCGCGAAAAGCAGGAAGAGGTGCCAATGCTCTAGAGCGTTCGCGCGATCATGCCAACTGGAGAGTCATCGGCGCGGGATCCGCAGTGGTTTGAAGCGCTTTGGAAAGTTGAGAACGAAGCCTAGCTCTTTTCCATGCAGATCTTGGTATGGCCACGGCTGACGAAACCAAGCTTATTGGCGGCTGCTTTGGATAAATCCAGCACACGCCCCTTGATGAAGGGACCGCGATCATTGACCCGCACCACCACGGCCTTGCCGTTGCGTTGGTTGGTCACCTTGATCTTGGTGCCGAAGGGAAGACTCCGATGCGCGGCCGTCATGGCTTGAGGATTCATGCGCTCGCCAGACGCAGTCTTGGAGGTGAGAGCATACCAGGAAGCGCTGCCGCATTGGGCGAAAGCGAGTGAAGGCAAACAAAGGCCGGTTGCCAGCAACATGCCGGCGAGTACGGTCTTCTTTTTCATTAGAAGGATAACTCATTAGTCGGAAGCCCGCGCTCATGAGGGGCAATCATGGCAAAGTCGAGAAAGTTCCGAAATGAATCTCACTTGAATCAAAATAATCGCATGACATTTCACAAAAGTCGAAAATCTAGACGGTTCATCTCTGTCATGCCGTGCGGAAATTCATGAGTATGGCTAAATATAGGCATCAAGTATCAATCGAGAATTTATACTGATTTAGATGAAATCTAATCAATAATAATCCAAGATTTTCTGTAGATCATTTTATATTCAAAATTAAACTAAGAAAAGCAAATCGACTTGTCCAACTGCCGATGACGACTCTCATGCGGGCTGCGAGACCGCATCCCTGCACTGGGGACGAGAACCCTTCGCATCTGAAAAAAACGGCGGAGAAATTCGGGTCCGGGCAATCAGGACCAGACGCCGGCAGGTAATGTGGCTGGATTGTGGCACCTAGTAGGGCTTCGAGCCGAGACGGAGCGGGGTGCACGCGCGTCGGACAGGGCCAAGGCATTTATGCCAGGACCCTGCCATTTGGAGAAGGCTTATGCCTTGCGC
>JAFAGL010000065.1 GCA_023422735.1 Pseudomonadota bacterium | reverse complement strand
CGGGAAGAACTCCGGCAAGGTCGAAGCGCGTGTCGACTTCAGCTTCAACGAGAAACTGGATGCCGCCTTGTTCTACCGGGGCGACTTCGCGTCCAACGCGAAAACGCATTCTGTCGGCGGCGCGTTGCGCGTCGGATTCTGAGCAGCCTGAATTTCAGGCGCAAGGCGGCCATAATTGCTGGAGCAGCCAGCCGCGCAGGCTGGCCTTTGCAGATGTTCCGTGAAATGAAAGCACCCGCACGGAGAACTGGCTGAAATGATGACAAAGCTTCTGATCGACACGGATCCCGGCGTCGATGACGCAATGGCCATTTACATGGCGGCGCGGCTGCCCAATCTCGAAATCGTTGGCCTGACCACGGTATTCGGCAATGTGAACACACCGACCGCGACCCGCAATGCGCTGACGCTGCTCGAGCGCGCAGGCATTTCTGCACCGGTCGCGCAAGGCGCATCGAAGCCGCTTGAATTGCCGCCTTTCGAGCCGCCCGTCGTGGTTCACGGCGAAGAAGGCTTCGGCGCCCTGCCCGCCGAAACACCAAAAGCCGAAGCAGTGGATGAAGATGCGGTCGCTTTTCTGTGCCGGATGGCCAGCGAACATAAAGGCGAACTGGTCGTCTGCCCGGTTGGGCCGATCACAAATATCGCCGAAGCGATCCGCCGCGATCCGTCATTTGCAAAAAACGTCAAGCGCATCGTTTTCATGGGGGGCGCTCTCGATTGCCCGGGCAACATCACGCCTTATGCGGAAGCCAATACCTATCACGATCCGCATGCGCTCAAGATCGTTCTGGAAAGCGGCGCAGATATCTTGATGGTGGGCCTCGATGTGACGCTTCAGGTTCTGCTCGACAAGACGGATTTCGAGACCCTCGAACAGCTCGATCCCGATCTCGGCGGCCATCTCAAGGCGATGGGGGATTATTATCTCGCATTTTACCAGAGCATTGGCCTGACCGGCTGCGGTTTGCATGATCCACTGGCCGTGCTTGCCTGCGTGGAAGAAGACCTTGTGAAAACGGAAAAGGTTTCCCTCGGCGTCGTGCTCGACGGAGAAGAAATCGGTCGGACCTACCGGGCGCAAAGCGGTCCACAGATCGACGTGGCGCTGCAGGTCGATGTTGAACGGGCCCGCGAGCTTTTCTTTGGCGCATTCGGCAACCAGCAGGCCAAGGGCTGATCGTCAATCAAGCGCGTGGGTCCCACCACGCGCTTTTATTTGGTCGCTCGTCAGGATTTGCGATTGTTCGCGATGCCGGTTGTTCAGAAATTTGACGCCGGCGCGGCGAGCATTTCCGAAACGACCAGATTACGGCCCGCATTTTTGGCGGCATAGAGATGTTGGTCTGCCCGGCGGTAAACATCGCTGAATGTCTTGTCGCCCTTTTGGCTTGTGGCGACACCGATGCTGATCGTAACGGTTTTCTCGAACGGAATGTTTTGGACGGTTTGCACCGAATTGGCGCGAACGCGTTCGGCGATCTCGTCCAGCATCGAGGGCAGCGTGCTCGGCAAGAACACGCAGAACTCGTCGCCACCGGTCCTGACGACATCGTCCGTTTCACGCACTGATGCGCAGATCGCATTGGCGACAGACAACAAGATCTGGTCGCCGACGCTATGACCCCAGTGATCGTTCACCGATTTGAACTCATCGAGATCGATAACGAGGAGTGACATTTCCTGTTCGCTGCCAAGCCGCTTTTCGAAAAGCGGGATGCCCACTTCCATCATCCAGCGCCGGTTGCGCACATTGGTCAAACCGTCGGTCATCGCCAGGCGCGAAATTTCATCAATCCGTCCATCCAGCGCTGTCAGCGTGCGCTGCACGCTCGACATCAAACGACCAGCCTCGTCTTCGTAACCGATTGGCAATTTCGGCAGCTCGTTTTTCGCCTCGTAGGCTTCAAGTGCGGTGGCCGCGACGGCGATCGGTCGCAGCATGCGTTGCAGCGCCCAAAGCGTAAAAAACGTTCCGATCAAGGTGGCAACCAGAACGATGACGAACACACCTACGGGAATCCATTGGTTCGCGAAGGTGTAAGCCCACACACATAATCCGATCAACGGCACATGCATGCCGATGAAGCAGATCACAAGCATCTTGCCGACATAGGAAAGCGGTCTCAAGAACCGCTGCGTCGATTTGTAAAAGCGCATCCCACCTGCTCGATAACGGAAATTTCGGTCGACGATCGACCGATGAGCGTGTGGTTAACCCGCCGATGTGGTCTAATGTCGGCAAAATACGATAATTTTGCTTATTCGATAATTAGCAATTGGAACAATAGGGAAGGCGTTATTTAAGAATACTCGAATATACCCTATTGCGCTGGAGCTTTTATCACTCAAAACGCTAAATCACGCTCCAGGCCCTGATTATGCTTGGAGCCCGGCCAGTTCATTCCTGCATGCAGAAAAAACGGCGCTGTGACGCGCCGTTTCGTGCCTGGACCTGTTTGAACCGGTTACCAGGTGAAGCTGGTCTTGAAGAGCGCCTTGCGGCCTTCGCCATAAGCGCAAACCAGTTCGCCTTCGCAGCTGGAAACATAGCGCTCGTCGAACAGGTTGCTGACCGAGACATCGGCGCGCCAGTTGTCCTTCTGGTAGCCGACACGAAGATCGGCCAATGTCACATCGGGCACTTTCAGCGTGTTCAGGCGATCAGCGAAGGATGAGCCGACGTAGCGCAACCCGCCACCGATGCTCAGTCCAGCAAGCGCGCCTTCCGTGAAGCTGTAATCGACATAAGCGGCCGCTTGCGTTTCGGGCACCAGGAAGGGCTGCTTGCCGGCGAAGTCCGTGTCCTTCGTGACTTCAAGATCCATCGCGGTGAACGCAGCCGTCAAACGCCAGTTGTCATTCAGGTTGACCTTGCCTTCCAACTCGATACCGCGCGAACGCACTTCACCCGTCTGCATCTGGCCGAAGCCGAAAGGATCGGCCGGATCGCGCGAGGTCACATTCTGACGCGTGAGATCAAACAGCGCGACGGTGAGAAGGCCGTCGAAGGCAGTCGGCTTGTACTTCAGGCCCACTTCATATTGCTGGCCGGTTTCTGGCTTGAAGAGATCGCCGGTATAGGTTGTCCCGATCACCGGATTGAAGAAACTCGCCACACTGGCATAGGGCGTGAAACCGTTGGCAAACTCGTAGGCAAGCCCGGCGCGGCCAGTGAACCGCCCCCTGTCTTGCGACAGATCGGGATCCTGCCCGTAGTAATTCGGTCCGTTCCTGGTTTCTGTCCACACATGGTCGTAACGCCCGTTCAGCGTCACCAGCCATCCGCCACCGAACCGGATCTGGTCCTGCGCATAAACGCCGACCTGCTGTTGTGTCAGGTCCTGGTTGATATAGGGAACCGGTTCGCTCTGCGGGACGCCATAAACAGGATCGGCGACGCTGATCGGCGTCGTCGTGCCGAAAACCGCGGAAGACTGCACTTGATCGATGTTGAAGCGCTTATATTCGAAGCCGCCGAGCAAGGTGTGATCGAGGGCTCCGGTCTGCACCTTGCCTTCGAGCTGATTGTCGATCAACTGCGCATTGATATCTGAATCATGCGAGAAGTTCACCCGCGCGAGTTCCGTCGCAGAGGCATATCCATTGCCGTAAAGATAATGTTCCTGGATGCTCGCCGCGCTGATGCGCGCGTTTTGCCGGAAGGTTACGCCGTTGTCGAAAACATGGGCGAACTCATAGCCGATCGCACCCTGGCGGCGCTCGTAATCGTCCAGCCCCGGCTCGGTGAAATTCGCATCGCGACGGATACGCCCGAACGGCGCGTCCACGACTGTCCCCACATAAGGAAGGAACCCGACGCCCCCATGCGTCTGGTCCATATGCGTGTAATTGGCCAGGATCGTCAGGCTGGTGGCGGCATCCGGCGACCAGGTCAGGCTCGGCGAAATGACGCCACGGAATTCATCGGAAAAATCGCTGTAGCCGTCACCGCCGAGCAGACGGCCGACAAGACGATAATCCACCGTATCGCTGAACGAGCCGCCAGCGTCGAAGCCGACATAGCCCGTCCCATACGTATCGATGCCGCCTTCGATCGTCTTGAAGGTCTGGCCGTTGGGACGCTTGGAAACATAGTTCACGATACCGCCCGGATTGCTCGATCCGTAAAGCGCGGATGCCGGACCTTTCAGAACGTCGATGCGTTCAAGCAGAAAAGAGTCGATATAATTGGCCCCGAACGCATAGCTTTGGAGCTGAAGCCCGTCCTGGTAAGTGCCGGTCTGGGTGGCGTTGAAACCGCGAATATAGATCCAGTTCGTGTCGCTGTCGGCACCGAAGGGCTGGGTGAACACGCCGGATGTATAGCGTAGCGCCTCGTCGATCTTCTGCGCGCCGCGATCGTCGATTTCCTCGCGGCCGACCACCGAAACAGCCTGTGGAATGGATTGGATCGCCGTATCGATCTTTGAGCCTGTCAAAGTGTCATTGGCGACATATCCGTCAACAGCCCCGACCCCGTTGCCCGTGCCGGTTCCACCCTCGCCCTGCACCGTCACTTCCTGGAGTTGAACGGCTTGAGACCATGCTGGCGTAACCGCGAAAGCAGCGCCGAGCGCCAGTGCACTCGCTCCGAAAGAAAAGCGTCGTGATTTCATTAAAGCCATCCCCATGCCCAACAGTTCGCCCCTTACACGTGAAAATAGTTGAGATCACGATACAAGTTTAAGTGAGAACAAGAATGCGCAGAGATCGTCACTGTCTTGCAACATCGCTTGTCGGGATCGAAGCATAATCCGTCGCTTCTGTTTGCCTCAACAAAGATCACGAAAATGAATCGGTCCGGCCCAATCGATTCACACTATGCGTTGGACGCGTGAGTCACGATGATTCAGCTTGTTGTCATGCAGAACAAGCCGCCCGCACCGCTTCATTTTCACCGCATCGACCCCAGCCAGAACATGCGCCGCTTTTACGCGCTCAGCCTTCAGCCCACATTGTTCGGCGAAGTCTCGCTCGTGCGCCATTGGGGCCGCATCGGCACCAGCGGTCAGTCGATGATTGAAACATTTCCTGCAGAAGACAGCGCGCGCCGGGCCTTTGAACGGCTGGCGCACGCCAAATTGCGGCGCGGTTATCGCCCCTGATCGCCACTTTGCTTGTAGCGGCGGATTTTACTCCGCCGCTACCGCGAATTTGGCCGGTTCGTAATTCAGGATCGGCCCAAGCCAGCGCTCGACTTCGGCAACATCCATGCCCTTGCGCACGGCATAATCCTCGACCTGATCGCGTTCGACCTTTGCAACACCGAAATAATAGCTTTCGGGATGCGAAAGGTAGAGGCCGGAAACGGAAGAACCCGGCCACATGGCCATGCTTTCGGTCAGCCGCACACCCGTTTCCTGTTCCGCTTCCAGAAGCTTGAACAGCGTCACCTTCTCGGTGTGGTCAGGCTGCATCGGATAGCCCGGCGCCGGACGAATGCCCGTATAGGGTTCGCCAATCAGCTCCTCATTCGTATAGGCTTCATCGGGCGCATATCCCCAGAACTCCTTGCGCACCCGCTCATGCATGCATTCGGCAAAGGCTTCCGCGAAACGGTCTGCCAGCGCCTTGACGAGGATCGAGTTGTAATCATCATTGGCGCGCTCGAACCGCTCGGCAATCGCCACTTCCTCGATGCCCGCCGTCACCACGAAGCCGCCGACATAATCCTGCTTGCCGCTGTCGCGAGGCGCCACGAAATCGGACATCGCCACATTCGGCCTGCCTTCGCGCTTGGGCAGTTGCTGGCGCAGCGTGAAGAATGTCCCGACTTCCTGTCCGCGCGTTTCATCCGCGTAAAGCTTGATATCATCACCCACCGTGTTCGCGGGCCAGAAGCCGATCACGGCCCTGGGCGCGAACCATTTCTCGTCGATGATCTGGGCAAGCATCGCCTGCGCATCCTCGAAAAGCTGGCGCGCCGCCGGCCCCTGTTTCTCGTCATCGAGAATTTTCGGATAGCGCCCCTTCAGTTCCCATGTCTGGAAAAACGGCGTCCAGTCGATATAGCGCGCAAGCTCGGCCAGGTCCCATGTCTGGAAGGTCCTGGTGCCAAGGAAACTCGGCCGGTGGGGCGTATACGTTTCCCAGTCCACCTTGAATGCATTTGCGCGCGCGCGCGAAACCGGCAAACGCTGCTTTTCGCGTTCCGAGCGTTCATGCGCATCCGTCACCTTGCGATATTCCGCCTGGATACCTTCGACATAGGCCGGCTTCATGTCCTGCGACAAAAGGTTGGATACGACGCCTACCGCACGGCTGGCATCCGTCACATAAACGGCCTGCCCCTTCGCATAGCGCGGATGGATCTTCACCGCCGTATGCACCCGGCTCGTGGTCGCGCCTCCGATCAGCAGCGGAATGTCGAACCCTTCCCGCTCCATCTCGGATGCCACATGCACCATCTCGTCCAGCGAAGGCGTAATCAATCCTGATAGGCCGATAATATCGACGTTGCGCTCTTTGGCGACTTCCAGAATCTTCGCTGCCGGCACCATGACGCCAAGGTCGATGATCTCGTAATTGTTGCAGGCCAGCACGACCCCGACAATGTTCTTGCCGATATCATGCACATCGCCCTTCACGGTCGCCATCAGCACCGTGCCCGCGCTTTTGCGCTCCGCTCCGCCATTGGCCGCCTTTTCGGCTTCCATGTAAGGCAAAAGCATAGCGACCGCCTGCTTCATCACGCGTGCCGACTTCACCACCTGCGGCAAGAACATCTTGCCTGCGCCGAACAGGTCACCCACCACATTCATGCCGGCCATCAACGGCCCTTCGATCACATGCAAGGGCCGCTCGGCATTTTGCCGCGCTTCTTCCGTATCGGCATCGATGAATTCGGTAATGCCATTCACCAGCGCATGTTCGAGCCGCTTTTCGACCGGCCATTCCCGCCAGCGAAGATCACGCTCCTTCGCTTCCTTCGCCCCGGTGCCTCGAAACCGCTCCGCGATCTCCAGAAGACGCTCCGTCGCCGTCCCGCCATTCCTGGGTGCGCGATTGAGAACGACGTCTTCACACGCCTCCCGCAACTCAGGGTCGATCGTCTCATAAACAGCGAGCTGGCCGGCATTGACGATGCCCATATCCATGCCGGCCTGAATTGCGTGATACAAAAACACGGCATGCATCGCTTCGCGGACAGGCTCGTTGCCGCGAAACGAGAAAGACAGGTTGGAAACGCCGCCTGAAATATGGACATGCGGCAGCGTCTTGATGATCTCACCGGTCGCCTCGATGAAGTCCACGCCGTAATTATCGTGTTCCTCGATGCCTGTTGCGACCGCAAAGACGTTCGGATCGAAGATGATATCTTGCGGCGCAAACCCGGCTTTTTCGGTCAAAAGCTTGTAGGCCCGGGTGCAGATCTCGACCTTGCGCGCCCTCGTATCTGCTTGACCTTGCTCATCAAATGCCATCACGACAACTGCCGCACCATACATCCGGCACAGCCGCGCATGATCCAGAAACGCCTCTTCCCCTTCCTTCATGGAAATGGAATTGACGATCGATTTGCCCTGAACACACTTCAACCCAGCCTCGATAACCTCCCATTTCGAGCTGTCGATCATCACCGGAACTTTCGCAATATCCGGCTCCGCAGCGATCAGGTTGAGGTATTCGACCATCGCCTTCTGGCTCTCGATCAGGCCCTCGTCCATATTGATATCAATGACTTGCGCGCCATTCGCCACCTGGTCGCGCGCCACATCCAGCGCCGTCGCATAATCGCCAGCGGTAATCAGCTTGCGGAATTTCGCCGACCCCGTGACATTCGTCCGCTCGCCGACATTCACAAACGGAATGTCATTGGTCAGCGTAAACGGCTCCAGCCCCGACAAGCGCATCAACTTGGGCAATTCTGGTACAAGCCGCGGCGAATGCTTTGAAACGGCTGCAGAAATCGCCGCGATATGCTCCGGCGTCGACCCGCAACAACCGCCGACCACATTGACCAGCCCCTCGCGCGCAAAGTCCTCGACCTGCCGCGCCATGAATTCCGGGCTTTCGTCATATTGCCCAAATGCATTCGGCAGGCCTGCATTCGGATATGCGCAGGTGAACGTATCCGCGACACTGGAAATCTCGCTCAAATGCGGCCGCATCGCAGCAGCGCCCAGCGCACAGTTCAAACCCACGCTGAAAGGCTTGGCATGGCGGATCGAGTGCCAGAATGCCGTGGGCGTCTGCCCGGAAAGCGTCCGTCCCGAAAGGTCGGTAATCGTACCGGAAATCATCACCGGCAGGCGCACGCCCCTTTCGAGGAAGATTTCCTCCGCCGCAAAAATCGCGGCTTTGGCATTCAGCGTATCGAAGATTGTTTCGATCAGCACGATATCCGCACCGCCATCGATCAACCCGCGCAGCTGCTCGCTATAAGCAATGCGCAGATCATCAAACGTCACGGCACGATAACCGGGATTGTTCACATCGGGCGAAATCGAAGCCGTCCGGTTCGTCGGCCCCAGCGCACCGGCCACAAAGCGACGCCTGCCATCTTCCTGCTCCGCCCGCCGCATCGCGCGTTTCGCCAACCGCGCCCCATCGCGGTTCAGCTCATAAACCATATCCTCCATGCCATAATCGGCCTGTGCGATCGACGTCGAAGAAAATGTATTGGTTTCAACGATATCCGCTCCGGCCTTGGCATAAGCGTAGTGAATATCCTCGATCGCCTTGGGCTGCGACAGGATCAGAAGATCGTTGTTCCCCTGTTGATGACAGGCACATCCTTCGAACCGATCGCCGCGAAAATGATCCTCGCCGAACCCCAGTCCCTGGATCTGCGTACCCATGGCTCCATCCAGCACCAAAATCCGCTCCCGCGCCGCTTCCTGCAGCGCGCGCAAGACATCAGAACCATCCGAAACCCGAGACTTCAGCGGCCCGAAAAGATCATCAGTTGCAGAACCATGCGACATCGGACATTCCTTTTACGACATGTTCGATGTCACATAAAGATATCTTTATGTCAATATAAGCCCGGTTCTATTTCGGCTCATTTACAACGCGAACAAAGTGCTGGACCCCCGGCTTGGCGCGCCGCGGCTTCGCATTATAAACAGGCGGAACTCGAAGGAGCCCGTCATGCAACGATCGCCTTTATCATTTTCTCGTCTTGCCCTGCTCGCGCTGGCGGCCAGCACTCCTTGCCTCGCCTTTGCAGCCGAACCTAGCTACGACACCTATGGTTCGTGGCTTCTTGCTTGCGACAATACCCGCTTCTGTCAGGCCAAAGGATTTGCCGCCGAGGCGGTTCCGGAACCCGATGCGAAAATCCTGCGCGATGGCGGCGCAGACGGAGCTTTGCGGGTCGAAATCAATGTGCCGGAAGTCGGGCAAGCCGTGGAAAATCTCTGGATCGACGGCGTTGAGTTGCCCCTGCGGGGCACGCGCTGGAAGATCGACCAGGCGGATGATTTCGCCACCCTGACATTGACCGATCAGTCGGCCATCCGGGAATTCATCTCGCAAATCCGCGATGCCGATGCGTTGCAGGCCGGGCCGTCAGATGCGCCCGTCATCCCCTTGAAGGGCATCACCGCAGCGCTTTTGCGCATGGACGAGATACAGGGCCGCCTGCAAACGCCGACCGCGCTTGTGCGCAAAGGCGAGAAGCCCGCATCCGCTGTACCGCCTGCTGATCCGGTGCCAGCACTGCCGATCTACAAGACCACCCCGGCCTTGTCTCCCGACGAAGCCGCAAAGCTCATCGCCCGCGCCCGGGAACTCGAAGCCGGGCGATATGCCAGCGAAAGCTGCACGATCGAGGCTCGCGGAGAATGGGACGCATCCAAAGCCGATAGTCTCGATGCCGACCACGCGC
>JAFAGL010000314.1 GCA_023422735.1 Pseudomonadota bacterium | reverse complement strand
CCCTACCTGCTGTGCGCCTATGTGACACTGATTGGCCATGTTGCGCTTGGCAGCGTGATCGACACGGATCATTGGCGCCATTTCTTCCTGCTGCTGGGCCTCGTTTGGGGCTGTGTCGCATTGGAAGCACGTCATCAGCGCAACTCGCCTATGCCCGCAAGAGCAGCCCTGTTGAGCACGCCTCCTTACAGGTCGTGAAGCCCGTGCCGCGATGACGGCGAAGTGACAATACGTTACGAAACCGATGAGGTCATTGCGTCATTTGTCATTTGCGCGTGGGCTGACGTCGATACGCGTCAAAACCTTACTGCAAAGGACGATTTATGCGCCCTCTTCGTTTGTTCCTCGTTGGCACTGCACTCTCGCTCAGCATGGCAGCCCTACCTGCTCACGCACAATCCGGCGCAGACACCACGCGAGTAGAACAAGCAGATGGCCAGGCCCCCGCCGAAGCTGCAAACATCAGTTCCGCCAATAAGCCGGTGGAAACCGCTTCGCCGAACGCGCCCGACCAAAAGCCTGCCTTCGAAAACCAGACACGGGCACCGCAGCCAGATCGGGTGGCGGAGGTGAGCATTGAAACGGTTGCTGAAGACCTCCCCCATCTCTGGGCGATGGAATTCCTGCCAGATGGACGCATGCTGGTGACTGCCAAGGACGGCGCCATGCACATAATTTCAGGTGACGGCCAAGCCGGACCTGAAATCGATGGCGTGCCAGAGGTAGCTTCCGGTGGCCAGGGTGGATTGCTCGATGTGGCACTCGCCACGGACTTTGAGTCTTCCAACACTATCTATTTCAGCTTCAGCGAGCCGCGTGATGACGGAAATGGGACGTCCGTAGCTTCCGCAACGCTGGTCGTCGACGAGGATGGCGCTGGACGGTTGGAGAATGTGAAGGTCATTTTCCGGCAAACGCCATCCTGGGATAACACGAAGCATTTTGGCTCGCGCATCGTGCCGACAGAAGACGGTCACCTTTACGTCACTGTCGGGGAGCGTTCGGATAAAGAGCCGCGAGTGCAGGCCCAAAATCTAGGCAGCGGCCTTGGCAAAGTGTTTCGAATTCGCACGGACGGATCGCGCGCCGAACAAAGCCCATTCACGCAAGACAAGAGCGCCATGCCAGAAATCTGGTCCTACGGGCATCGCAATATGCAGTCTGCAACGCTGGACGCACAGGGACGTCTGTGGACCGTTGAGCACGGCCCTAAGGGCGGAGATGAGCTCAATCGCCCGGAAGGGGGCAAAAATTATGGTTGGCCCATCATCACTTACGGCGTTGAATATAGCGGAATGGCTGTTGGCGACGGCTTGACGGCAAAGGACGGCATGGAGCAACCAGTATATTATTGGGATCCGGTAATTGGCCCCTCCGGAATGGCTTTCTATTCGGGCGACCTTTTTCCGGAATGGGAAAACACCGCGATCATCGGCGGTCTCGTATCGACCGGCCTCGTTGTGCTTCATCTGGAGAACGAAAAGGTCGCTTCAGAAGAACGTATCCCTCTTCAAGCTCGCATCCGCGATGTGAAAATAGGTGAAGACGGTGCGATCTACGCCGTAACTGAAGGCCGCAGTGGTGGCCCTTCCTACATTTTGAAGGTCACGCCTGCCAACTGAGACAGTTGGTTGATCGCATTGAAAGAGCGCTACTCGGCGCCCTTTGTTATCTAGGCGGTTTGCGTCTTGTGTCGGCCTTACCGCGCCACACGAAATATAACCGCCCGACCCTCAGAACAGGCACTTTCTCTTCCCGCTCTTCACTGCGCAGGTGCCAAAAGTTCTTGACCTTCAGAGTGCCCCTGGGGAGCGGGATGCGTAGAGGAAGCATGCCCAAACTCATCGTGATTTATTGATTAGACTCCCCTTATATTAGATTTTTTGACCAAATGCGAGTCGTATTCTCTCACCTCCGGCTCAGGCTCTGATCTCTCAAACAGAGTTCACGAAATTCTAGGGAGTGCTGGTATATCTAATGGCACGGATAGCTCACCTAACTTGCTGTGATTCTGTGTGCCAGCCACGTTTCGCGGCGTTTTCTCTCTTGCACTCCAATCCTGTATTCTCTAAGGCTTCGCACGGCTCGGAGCGTAGCGCAGCCCGGTAGCGCACTTGACTGGGGGTCAAGGGGTCGTGGGTTCGAATCCCGCCGCTCCGACCAATCTTTCACCGGGAACAATTCGGCTGCTGACACGTCTTCGTCGTAGTATGAAGCGATGGAGCGGGGTCGGCCGATGCGATATTCCGAGATGACTGAACTCACGATTTCGCTGACACCGGAAGCCCTATCCGCGTTGGATTTTTACATCGCGCAGATCGCTCCTGGAAAGTCTCGCGAATTTGCAGCAGCCCAAGCCATACAAGAATGGGCGGCCGCAAATGGTCATAGTCAAGATAATGAAGAAATGGGTCTTCGCCCAGAAGAACTCAGCGCCGCGAATGACGACTGATACAGTCTCGTTTGTGGGAGTGCTTGCCCGAGCTATTGCCGCACCTGATCAAGCAAACGCTTGCATTCAAGCAAATCGAACAAGGTTTCCTGAAGCAGCGCTCGATTATCACGCGACAATCGACCATCACCCCCATTTTCCTGATCGTCTGACTTGCCCATACCGAAGAAGCGACGGCTAGGCTTAGCCTTAGCTTCTCCAAGAAGCATCTCATCATCGGGATTACGGGTGGAATGTTCTCTCAAAGGTTCAGGTTGAGAGGCTTCAGCCTGTTTGCGTTGAGACAGGGCCTCTATGGAAGACACGTCTCCCGTACCTATCGCCATCAAGAACTGATGACCGTTCTCACGCAGAAGTTTTTGTACGCCTTTGATCGTGTAACCCTGATCGTACAGCATGTGACGAATTCCCTTGATGAGATCGACATCATGCGGGCGATAATATCGCCGTCCTCCCCCACGTTTCATGGGCTTGATCTGATTAAATCGTGTTTCCCAGAAGCGAAGCACGTGTTGCGGCAGATCCAGATCTTCTGCGACCTCGCTGATCGTCCGAAAAGCGTCCGGGCTTTTATCCTGCATGTTCGTGGCTCCGGTTCCAGTTAACGAATCGCGAATACCAAGATAGTTCAGCGGTTTGACGCCAATTTTTCAAGCAGTAAAGAAGTTCGGACCCAGATGGCTCAGCCTGCCTTGCTGCGCGACGCCGTATTGCTCCCGTTTTTATGGCCATCCAGAATGCGGTCTTTCAAAACATTGGAGGCTTTGAAGGTCATAACTCGACGGGGCGAGATGGGCACCTCCTCACCCGTTTTAGGATTTCGGCCGATCCGCTCGTTCTTTTCCCGGACATGGAATGTGGCAAATGAGGAGAGCTTGACATCCTCACCGCGAATGATCGCCGCACAAATTTCATCCAAAACGGATTCAACCAGTTGGGCCGATTCCGTTCGCGACAACCCGACCTTTCGGTACACGGCTTCAGCGAGGTCGGCGCGCGTGAGTGTCTTGCCTTCCATGCGTCCCCAACCTCAACTTGTAACGACTATCGAATTTGATGGCCGCGAACCTAGAAAAGAACCCTCGCAAGGTCAAGGAGTTAGCACGCCTTTCCGTCACCACCGCAACAGAACAGCACCCCAGGTGAACCCTCCACCCATCGCCTCCAGCAATACGAGATCGCCTTGCTTGATACGGCCGTCATTCACCGCAGTCGCCAAAGCCAGCGGAACAGAGGCCGCCGAAGTGTTTCCATGCTGATCAACCGTGATCACAACCTTCTCCAGCGGGATACCCAGCTTCTTCGCCGAAGCCTCGATAATCCGTCGATTGGCCTGATGGGGAACAAACCAGTCGAGCTGATCAGCCGTGATGCCGCCTTGTGCAAAGGTATTTTCAACAACATCGGTGATCATGCCGACCGCATGTTTGAAGACTTCCTTACCCTCCATGCGAAGGAAGCCGACCTTGCCAGTCGTAGACGGCCCTCCATCGACATAAAGCTTTTCCTTATGGCTACCGTCGGAACGAAGGCTGGTCGCGATAATGCCGCGGTCCTGGAAGGTACCGCCATTTTCTTCCGCTTCCAGAACAACTGCACCTGCTCCATCGCCAAAAAGAACGCAGGTGGTCCGATCTGTCCAGTCCAGAATACGAGAAAAGGTTTCAGAGCCTATCACCAGGGCTCGTTTGGCGGTACCGCCGCGCAAATGAAGATCAGCTGTCGTAATCGCGTAAACGAAGCCCGAGCACACCGCTTGAAGATCAAAAGCAAAACCATGCGTCATCCCAAGCCGGTTCTGGATCTCCACGGCTGTTGCGGGAAACGTATTGTTCGGAGTCGAGGTCGCCAACACGATCAAGTCGATATCAGCGGGGGTGAGCCCAGCGGCGTCAAGCGCGGCACGAGCGGCAGCCTCACCGAGCGAGGCTGTCGTTTCACCCTCACCCGCAACATATCGCTGCTTGATGCCAGTGCGCTGGACGATCCATTCGTCGCTGGTATCAACAAGCTTTTCGAACTCGGCATTTTTCATAACGCGGCGTGGCAACGACGTGCCGACGCCCTTCACTATGGAACGGATCAAGATTTCACTCCCCGTTTTCTTCTTGTTCTTCCGGCTGCGAACGGCTGAGCGGAGAATGTTGATGTCGATGCGCGTGGAACAGTTGAAGGTCCGCCTCGATCCGATCGATCAAACGATTGCGGACCATGTCGTAGCCAAGATCAATGGCTGCGGCGAAGCCCTCATCATCCGTGCCACCATGGCTTTTGACGACAATGCCATTGAGGCCAAGAAAAACGCCACCATTGACTTTGCGCACGTCCATCTTTTCGCGCAGCGCATCGAAGGCGCTTCTCGCTAATAAATACCCAAGCTTGGTCAGCCAGGTGCGGCCCATGGCATCACGAAGATAGCCGCCGATCTGCCGGGCAGTGCCCTCGGCGGTTTTCAGCGCGATATTACCGGAAAAACCTTCGGTCACAACGACATCGACTGTGCCCTTGCCGATATCGTCACCTTCGACGAAGCCCTGATAAACAAGGGAGTTCAGCTCGGTGAAGCGAAGAATTTGTCCCGCTTCCTTCACCTCTTCCTGCCCTTTGACTTCTTCAACGCCGACATTCAGGAGGCCGATCGTCGGTCGCTCGATCTGGAACAGCGCACGCGACATCGCGCCACCGAGAATGGCGAAATCGACAAGTTGATGCGCATCCGCACCAATGGATGCGCCGACATCCAGAACGATGCTCTCACCGCGCGTTGTGGGCCAAATGGCGGCGATTGCAGGACGGTCAATCTTGGCCATCGTGCGCAAACAAAAGCGCGCCATGGCCATTAGCGCCCCTGTGTTGCCAGCAGAAATGCAAACGTCTGCCTGATTGAGCTTCACCGCTTCAATGGCACGCCACATCGACGACTTGCCGCGGCCATGGCGCAAGGCTTGGCTAGGTTTATCGTCCATCTGGACAGCAACGTCACAATGCTGAAACTCAACCGCCTGAGAAAGGCTGGCAAACTTCGCCAATTCCGGCTGCACGACTTCCTGCTTGCCGAACACGATGAAGCGCGTATCGGGGCGGCGTTCATGAAATTTTGCTAGAGCGGGGATAACGACTGAAGGGCCGTGATCGCCACCCATGGCGTCGATAGATATTCTGATCACGCTAGGCTTTTCTTGTTTTCCGAGGGCCGGGCGAAAGTTGCGCGAAAATAGCGCTTTTGGCTGCGCGCACAACAGCAAACGGTGTGTGACAACGATGAAATCAAAGCTTGTCCTTTAAAGCCGCCAATTTTTCGGCAAGCGGATTTCGCGGAGCGTCCTCACCCTCATGAATTTCAACGGGATCCACGCCTGCCTTGCGCGGGTACGGGTCGATCATGATCGCGAAATATTCTTCGGCCAACGCACCGATATCCACCTTATCGCCTTCCAGCACTTCCGGCACATCGTCCGTGTAGGGGTCGATCACGATCTCGCCGCTGGGATCCTGAAATCGCATGAGCTTGGAATCATTTGGCAAGAATACCGAGCGGATGTCCTCGTGGATATGCGCAGGCAACGGATCGAGGGTCACCACGCAGGCCTGTGTTATATCCGCCTCGACCTTCCCGTTGACGGCTACGCCGCTGCCCTTCCAGTTGGTCAGCAAAACATCGACGATGAATCGTTCCACCGAAATCAAATCATGCGCCTTTGCCAGGGCCTCACGCATTGCGTCAGTTGCTTCGAAGCGAACCGGCATCCCCTTTGTGGGCAGTCGCGTAATGGTAACGGGATAGGAAACCGGGCTTTGCGGCATACTCAACTGAACGATTCCTCGAATACCGGACCAAATTCCAGACGGCCCTCGGCAAAAGACGTTAACGACTGTTCTGCAAGGAAGGCGCTGGCCCGCTCCATGTAGGATGCGAGGTTACCAGTGTCAGCCCAATGCAACTCGTCGGGACGAATATTGCGACCTATCGCCAGCCCCAGCGCCGCGTGATCTCGCGAATCAAGGGCGTCCGAGTATGATTGCGCGCGACCGTAAAACATGCGGGCCAACTTCTTCATACGCTTTGGAACTCCAACATCAGAGATACCCAGCTCGCGCAATGAATGGTCAACATCTAGAAAAAATTCGTCCGTCAGGATCTGACCTATCCGCGAAAGGTCTCCAGCTTCGCCCCGAATCCTTCGTAGAAACAACACCATATGCATCGACACCATCTCGAATCTTCCAAGAGGTGTGTCAGGCACATTCCACTGCGCATAAAAGGCAGGCTGCCGCGCCGCTGCCACGATCTGCTCGTAGAGGCTGAGCGCTGCCGTTCTGCCCGCATCCTCGCTGCGGCGGAACAGTTTGCGTAACATAGTGCGTAAACTCCCGTTTGCGCGGTGGCACCGGTCCGGTTGCATCCGCGTCGAAGCTGGTCTACCGGTTTTCGCGCTTTCCTGCAAAGCTGGTGGGGACTGAATAGAATGAATGCGACGGCAATTTCCCGGATTTGTAAGCTGACCTTCAGCGTTGCGGCGCTTGGCGCAGGTGGCATGGTACTATCCGCGTGTACGGCGGCCAATCTTACTCCCGGTGAGACACTCACCCAAGGCTATGTGATCGACGAACAGGCGATCGAGCTCATTCCGGTAGGTTCTTCGCGAGAACAGGTCAATCTGGCACTTGGAACACCGTCCACCACAGCGACGTTTGATAACGAAGCCTATTATTATATTTCGCAGAAGCGCCGCCGTGATGCGGCCTTCATGAAGCCGCGCCTGATAGAGCAGCGGATTCTCGCAGTTTATTTCGGCGATGATGGACGCGTCACACAGGTCGCCAATTACGGCCTCCAGGACGGCAAAGTGTTTGATTTTATTTCTCGCACCACGCCGACCGGTGGGCGTGACCAGACCTTTATTGGCCAAGTGCTGACGGGGGTCGGTAATTTCGGCAATCCGAGTTCTCTGGGGAACTCGCAGCAGCCCAAAGCCGGCATTTGATTTTCCCGCTCAACAAAAGGCCCGCCAAGCACAAACCTGGCGGGCTTTTTTCTTTTCTGAAGCGCAGCGTTATGCGCCGTGGGCGAGAACCGCCAACAGAAGCAAGGCGACGATATTCGTGATTTTGATCGCCGGATTGACAGCCGGCCCTGCGGTGTCCTTGTAGGGATCGCCGACCGTGTCGCCGGTCACAGACGCCTTGTGAGCCTCCGAACCCTTCAGATGCTTCGTGCCATCCTTGTCGATGAAGCCGTCCTCGAAGCTCTTCTTGGCATTATCCCAGGCGCCGCCTCCCGATGTCATGGAGATCGCAACGAACAGGCCGTTGACGATGACACCCAGAAGCGAGGCACCGAGAGCAGCAAAGGCCGACGCCTTGGAGCCCGAAATCAGCCGGACGCCGAAATAAACGACCAGCGGAGCCAGAACCGGCAGGAGCGATGGAATGATCATCTCCTTGATCGCCGCCTTGGTCAGAATATCAACCGCCCGCGCATAATTGGGCTTCGACGTTCCTGCCATGATGCCGGGATCGGCCCGGAACTGCTGGCGCACTTCTTCCACGATCGAGCCTGCAGCACGCCCCACCGCCGTCATGGCGATGCCGCCGAACAGGTAGGGAATCAGTCCACCGAAGATCAGCCCGGCAACCACATAGGGGTTGGAAAGATCAAAGGAGACGGTGCCGATATCCGCGAAATACGGATAGGCGGTCGGATTGGCCGTGAAATATTGCAGGTCGTAGCTGTAGGCCGCGAACAGCACCAGCGCGCCAAGCCCGGCAGAGCCGATCGCATAGCCCTTCGTGACGGCTTTCGTGGTGTTACCGACCGCATCCAGCGCATCCGTCGATTGGCGGACTTCCTTCGGAAGACCCGACATTTCGGCAATGCCGCCAGCATTATCCGTCACCGGACCGAAGGCATCGAGCGCCACGATCATCCCGGCAAGGCCAAGCATCGTGGTGACTGCGATTGCGGTTCCGAAAAGACCGGCAAGCTGGAAGGTGGCGATAATGCCGCCGACGATGACGATTGCCGGCAGCGCCGTTGATTCCAGCGAAACTGCCAGACCCTGGATCACATTCGTGCCGTGGCCCGTCACCGACGCCTGCGCGATTGAATTGACCGGACGCTTGTTGGTGCCGGTATAATATTCGGTGATGACCACGATCAGCCCCGTCACGATCAACCCAAGCAGGCCGCAGATGAACAGGTTGAGGCCGGTGATGATCATGCCGTTGGCCGAACCGATATCGCCCCAGCCGACGGTGAACTGGGTGGCGATCGCCAAACCGAGAACGGACAGCAGGCCCGTCACGATCAGCCCCTTGTAAAGCGCGCCCATGATTGAGCCATTGCGCGACAGCTTGACGAAAAAGGTGCCGGCAATCGAGGTCAGGATACAGGTTCCGCAGATCGCCAGCGGATAAAGCAGTACGCTTTGCAGCACATCCGTACCCGCAAAGAAGATCGCGCCCAGAACCATGGTCGCGACCACGGTGACCGCATAGGTTTCAAACAGATCGGCAGCCATGCCTGCGCAATCGCCGACATTGTCACCGACATTATCGGCGATTGTCGCGGGGTTGCGCGGATCGTCTTCCGGGATACCCGCTTCGACCTTGCCGACGAGATCGCCGCCAACATCCGCACCCTTGGTGAAGATACCGCCGCCCAGACGCGCGAAGATGGAAATCAGCGAAGCGCCGAAGCCAAGTGAAACAAGCGCGTCGATGACTTCACGCGGAAGCTGGTTGTCGACGATCGCATAGCCCATCGGGCCGATCAGCAGCCAGTAATAAACGGCCACTCCCAGCAGCGCGAGGCCGGCAACAAGCAGGCCGGTGATCGCGCCGGACTTGAAGGCAATGTCGAGACCGGCAGAAAGACTGTTGGACGCAGCCTGGGCGGTGCGCACATTGGCGCGCACCGAAACATGCATGCCGATGAAACCGGCAACCCCCGAAAGCACCGCACCGATCAGGAAGCCGAACGCCGCCACAGCCGACAAGAGCCACCAGGCCAGCAGAAAGACGACAACGCCGACAATGGCGATGGTTGTGTATTGGCGCGCCAGATAAGCCTGCGCCCCTTCACGAATGGCAGACGATATTTCCTGCATGCGCGCAGTGCCCTGATCGGCAGCAAGCACCGATTTCGTGGCCCAGATCGCGTAGGCAATTGAAAGCAGACCGCATAAAATGACGACGAAAAGCATGGTCATTACCTGGCATTCCCTCCCATGATGGTCCGGGAAACCCTCCTCCCCGAACACAAAAACGAGACCGTAGCCGGCATTGCCGAACCCGGCCCCTTACGCAGGGTTATGGACAGGGAGTAGCCGCGTCAAGGGATGACGAGCAACGCGATGTTTCAGGCAGCCGCCAAACGCTTGCGTGCATTGAGCACCAAAGCCACGACGCAAACGGCGACCACGGGGAATGCGATCCAGTTCAGCATATCCCAGCCCCAGGCGTTGTAGACCTGCCCGGACATGAAGGAGCCGAAGGCAACGCTGCCGAAAAGCACCGAATCGTGCAGCCCGAGCACACGCGCCCGTTCGGAAGGCCGATAGGTCTGCGCGACCATTGCCGTGGCGCCGATGAAGCCGAAATTCCAGCCGAGCCCGAGCAGGATGAGCGAACTCCAGAATTGCCAGAGCGCGATGCCCGAAAGCGCAACGAGCGCGCAGGCCGTCAACAGGACAAGGCCGGTCGCCACGATCGCCGGGGCGCCAAACCGCTTGATCAACCTGCCCGTGAAAAAGCTCGGGCCAAACATCGCCATCACGTGCCACGAAATGCCGAGCGTCGCCTGATCGGTCGTGAAGCCACACCCGACGATCGCAAGCGGCGCACCCGTCATCACGAAGCTCATCAGCGCATAGGTGCCGACTGCGCAAACGAGCGATGTTATGAACTGGGATTGCGAGATGATTTCGCCGAGCGGACGCGCCGGCTCCTCGATCTGCGCAGGCCCCGCATCGATGGTCGCCGCCCGTCGCGGCAGGAATGACAGGATGATCGCGCCAAGGGCCGCAACGCCGATCATGGCGGCGAATGAGCCTGCAAACATCACTGGAGCCAGCATCTCGCGGGTAAAGATCACGATCTGCGGCCCGATGATCGCGGTGATGAAGCCGCCAGCGAGAACAAAGGAAATTGCCTGCGCCTTGAATTCCGGAGGCGCATTGTCGGCGGCAGCGAAACGGAATTGCTGAACAAAGGCCCCGCCAAGGCCGACGATCATCAACCCCATGGCGAACAACCAGAAACTGCCGAGATAAAGGGCTGCGGTCGCGGTTGCCCCGCCCAATGCGGTCACCGCCGTACCAGCCATGAACCCGCCGCGCTGTCCAAGCGCACGGATCATGGCCGCAGCCGGAAGAGCGCCAAGCGCAACGCCCAGATTGAAACCGGTGACGGGCGCGGTCGCGAGCGATTTGTCCTGATCAAGCAGATAATGGCCTGCAAGAGCGCCGATGGAGATGCAGATCGGCGCAGCGGCGCCGACAATTGCCTGGGCAGCAGCAAGGATCAAAGCCGTCCTGCGTGCTTGCCCTGGCGCGTTCATTTATTCGCCTTTGGAAACCGGATCGCGGCCCCGGCCCTCGCCGCGCACGCGACGCGCCACACGGTCGAGCACGGCGTTGACGAGTTTCGGCTCATCTTCGACATAGAAAGCCTTGGCGATATCGACATATTCCGAAACGATGACCGCCACCGGCACGTCCACGCGGCTGCGCAATTCGTAGACGCCGGCACGCAAAATCGCGCGCAGGGTCGAATCAAGGCGCGAAAGCGGCCAGTCTTCCGTCAATGCTTGCCGGATGATCGGATCGATGACCTTCTGGTCGTCGACGACGCCCGAAAGAATGGCACGGAACCACTGCGCATCGGCATCGCGATAGGTCTCGCCATCGACTTCCTTGCCAAGACGGAAGGCTTCGTATTCGGCGGCGATTTCGAGAACACCAGTGCCGGCGACATCCATCTGGTAAAGCGCCTGCACGGCGGCAAGGCGAGCCGCGCCGCGCTTATTGACCTGACGGATAACGGGGCCGGAGCCCGCTTCTTGGTCCGACACGCCTCAGGCTCCCAGTTTGTCGCGAAGGGCGATCATGGTGAGGGCCGCACGGGCAGCAGCCCCACCCTTGTCCAGCTCGCTGCGCTTGGCGCGAGCCCAGGCCTGTTCGTCATTCTCGGTGGTGAGAATGCCATTGCCCAGCGCAAGCGACTCGGAAATCGAAAGCTCCATGAGTGCGCGCGACGACTCATTGGCGACGATCTCGAAGTGATAGGTTTCGCCACGGATCACCGTGCCGAGCGCCACGAAGCCATGATACTGCTTGCCGCCATCATCTGCCGCATCGAGGGCAAACGAGATCGCAGCCGGAATTTCCAGCGCGCCGGGAACGGTCACAACATCATAGGTTGCACCTGCAGCGTCCAGCGCGGCTTTCGCACCATCAAGCAATGCGTCGGCAAGATCATCGTAGAAGCGCGCTTCAACGATCAGCAGGTGAGGTTTGTTGCTGTCGGCCATGTCAGTCTCCGGAAGAGGCGCTGACTTAGGCCGATCTGACCGGAAGCGCAAGAAAGGAATGCGGACCGGACGAAGACGGGTGTGTCAGCGCATCAGCGATAATCATGTTGGCAGTAAATGCCAGACCTTCAAAGCCCCTGTTCGCGGGCTTCGACCAGCCGTGCCGCGTAGCGCGCCATCGTGTCGACTTCGAGATTGACGTGATCGCCCGCCTGCCGCTCGCCCCAGGTGGTGACAGTCAGCGAATGGTGGATGAGCAAGACGTCGAAGCGGCGGCCTTCGACATGGTTGACAGTCAGCGAGGTGCCATCGAGCGCGATTGAGCCTTTCGGCGCAATGAATTTCGCCACCTCCGCCGGTGCTTCCAACGTGAAACGTACGGCCTCGCCTTCATCCTTGCGTTCGATGATTCCGGCCATGCCGTCAACATGGCCGGAAACGATATGCCCGCCAAGCTCATCGCCGATCTTCAGCGCGCGCTCGGTGTTGACCCGCGTGCCTTCGGCCCATTCCCCGGCAGACGTCAGGCGCATTGCCTCTTCCCACGCCTCTACATCGAACCAGCGCGCATTGGAGGTCGGCTCCGGCAATTCAACCACGGTCAGGCAAACGCCCGAACAGCTGATCGATGCACCGATCTCGATTGTCTTGGGGTCATATGCGGTTTCGATGCGCATGCGCTTGCCGCCTTCGCGGGGCTCGACATTGGCGATGCGGCCTATATCGGTCACGATTCCGGTGAACATCAGCCTTCCCTCACCCATTCCTGGCATTGATCCTGATTGTACCGGGCTTCACGGATCAGGCGAAAGCCGGACGGCACCGTTTGTGCGGTAACAGGCGATGCGATGCCGCCCGCCCCAATCTCGACCGCACCCGTATAAAGGATCAGTCGGTCGACGAGATTTTCGGAAAGAAACTGCGACGCCGTTTCCGCGCCCCCTTCAACCATCAGCGAACCAATGCCGCGCGCACCCAGATCTTCGAGAAGTTCAGGGAGAGCGATCCGCCCGTCATGATCTTCGGTCGCGAAGAGTTCGACGCCTTTCGCTTCCAGCTCGGCCCGCTTTTCTGCGCTGACCTTTGATGGCAAGGCAGCCACAAGTGTTGGAACGCCGCGCGCCGTCAGAACGAGCTTCGACGCGACATCAAGCCGGGCGCGACAATCGAGCACGACGCGGATCGGCGAGCGCGCCTCAAGGCCAGGCAACCGGCAGGTCAGCTCCGGATCATCAAGGAGCGCGGTGCCGCTGCCCACCATTATCGCATCCGTCTCGGCCCGCAAAACATGGACCTGACGCCGGGCAATTTCGCCGGTGATCGCGACATTGCCCTCACCCCGGCGGCCGATCATGCCATCCGGCGAAACCGCAAGTTTCAGAATTACTTCGGGCCGTCTCTTGAGAGATCGGCTGAGATAGCCGCGAAGCTGGTTGGCGGCACTGTCAGCCAATATGTTTTCGAGGACCTCGAGGCCCGCATTGCGCAAGATTGCGTAGCCTTTCCCTGCAACGCGCGGATCAGGGTCTGACGCAGCTCCAACAACGCGCGCGACGCCCGCCGTTACGAGCGCTTCGGCACAAGGCGGTGTACGGCCGTGATGAGCGCAGGGTTCGAGCGTGACATAGGCCGTCGCCCCTCTTGCCCGCTCACCCGCTTCAGCCAATGCCTGCGTTTCGGCATGCGGACGCCCGCCAAGGGCCGTCACGCCGCGCCCGACAATAACCCCATCCTTGACTATCAGGGTACCCACAGAGGGGTTGGTGCCGGTCAATCCAAGATGGCGGAGCGAATACCGGATCGCAGCCGCCATGAAGCGGCAATCCTGCTCACTCGGCTTTCGTTCAGTCATCCCGCCTGTCGATTTCAGCCCCGAGTTCATCCTCGACCGTCAGCTCATCCAGCACGCCATGAAAATCGCGGGCCTCGCGGAAATTTCGGTAAACCGACGCGAAGCGCACATAGGCAACATCATCGAGCGCCTTCAGCGCTTCCATCACCAGACGGCCGATTTCGTCGGCGGCGACTTCAGTTTCGCCAGAGCTTTCGAGCTGCCGCACGATACCGGTCACGGCGCGGTCGATCCTGTCGGGTTCGACATTCCGCTTGCGCACCGCAATATCAAACGATCGCATCAGCTTGTCGCGATCGAACGGCACTTTTCGGCCGGAGCGCTTGACCACGACAAGATCGCGCAACTGGATGCGCTCAAACGTCGTGAAACGCCCCCCACATACCGGACAGACCCGACGGCGCCGGATCGCGGCACCGTCTTCGGCGGGCCGCGAATCTTTCACCTGGGTGTCTTCAGACTGGCAGTAGGGACAGCGCATCAGCGTTCCTGCTTGAAAAGATCGGTTCTGATTACCCCAAATAAGGGTAAAGCGGGAAGCGATCCGTCAGGGATACGACCTTCTGCTTCACCGCCTCCTCGACAGCCTGGTTGCCTTCATCGGAATTGGCAACCTTGAGCCCATCGAGAACTTCCGTGATCAGGCGGCCGATCTCGCGGAATTCGGCCTCACCGAAGCCCCGCGTGGTGCCGGCAGGAGTGCCAAGACGCACGCCGGAGGTCACGAACGGCTTCTCCGGGTCGAATGGAATACCGTTCTTGTTGCAGGTGATGTTGGCGCGGCCAAGAGCAGCCTCGGCGCGCTTGCCGGTCGCGTTCTTGGGGCGCAGGTCGACGAGCATCAGATGGTTGTCCGTGCCGCCCGACACGATATCGAGACCGGTCTCCTTGAGGCTTTCGGCAAGTGCCTTGGCGTTGGCCACCACATTGGCCGCATAGGTCTTGAATTCCGGCTGCAGCGCCTCGCCGAAGGCAACGGCCTTGGCAGCGATAACATGCATCAGCGGCCCCCCCTGAAGACCGGGGAAAACGGCCGAATTCATTTTCTTTGCAATGTCTTCGTCATTGGTGAGGATCATGCCGCCACGCGGGCCGCGCAAGGACTTATGCGTCGTGGTGGTCACGACATGGGCGTGCGGAATCGGCGACGGATGCTGGCCACCGGCGACGAGGCCCGCAATATGGGCCATGTCGACCATGAGATAGGCCCCAACGGAATCGGCGATCTCGCGGAACCGCTTCCAGTCCCACACACGCGAATAGGCGGTGCCGCCGGCAAGGATGAGCTTCGGCTTCGTTTCCTGCGCCTTCGCCTCGATCGCATCCATGTCGAGAAGATGGTCATCTTCGCGCACGCCGTAGGATACGACGTTGAACCACTTGCCGGACATGTTGACGGGCGAGCCGTGGGTGAGGTGGCCACCGGAATTGAGGTCGAGCCCCATGAAGGTGTCGCCCGGCTGTAAAAGCGCGAGGAACACCGCCTGGTTCATCTGCGAGCCGGAATTCGGCTGCACATTGGCGAAGTTGCAGCCAAACAGCTTCTTGGCGCGTTCGATCGCCAGCGTCTCGGCAACATCGACAAACTGACAGCCGCCGTAATAGCGCTTGCCCGGATAACCCTCGGCATATTTGTTCGTCATGATCGAACCCTGCGCTTCAAGCACTGCGCGGGACACGATGTTCTCTGATGCAATCAGCTCGATCTCGTGGCGCTGACGGCCGAGTTCGTCCTTGATCGAGCCGAAGATTTCCGGATCCCGCTCTTCCAGCGGTGTCGTGAAAAACTCATTGGTCGCAAGTGCCATCGCGCGGATCCTCAGCAAGCTAACGGAAGTTACCGCGCGCACTATCACACTTGATGCAGGCTCGCCACGAGCCGGTGACGCATTTTTATGCCCTGCGAACGACATTTGGGTTGAACAAAAAGGGCCGCTCAGTCGAGCGGCCCTTTTTCACGAAATGGATGTCGGCTTAAAGTGCCTGCGACAGCTGCAATTCCTGATTGCCATCCATGGCGTAGATATCGTCACGCAGATGCACCACCCCATCGCCGGTGGACCAGGCGGAAATATAATCGAAATGCACCGGCACGGCCTGCGAAAGCTGAACAGGTGTATTCTCACCGCTGCGGATCGTTTCTTCGAAACGCTGACGCGTCCAGCCATCCGTGCCGCGCAGCAGCCAGGTGGCGAGATCGCGAACGTTCTGGACACGCACGCAACCGGACGAATCGAAGCGCATCAAATTGTTGAACAAGCTCTGCTGAGGCGTATCGTGCATATAAACGGCGTGGCTGTTCGGGAAGTTGATCTTCGTCGAGGCCATGGCGTTGATCTTGCCCGGATCCTGCCGGAAATGCAGCTTTGCGGCTTCTTCCGTATTCCAATCGATCGTGGTCGGGTCGACCGGATCACCGTTCCACGTAAAGATGTGAATATTGTTGTCTTCCAGATAGCGCGGGTTCTTGCGCATCAAGGGAATGATGTCCTTGCGGATGATCGATTCCGGCGCGTTCCAATAGGGATTGACGATCACTTCATTGATCGCTGAATCCAGGATCGGCGTTTGCCGGTCGATCTTGCCGACGATTGCAGTATGGCGTGAAACGACCCGCCCATCTTCCACCGCCTCGATCTGGGCTGCAGGAATATTCACTTCGACATAGCGCGGCGTCTCATACTTGCTGACGCTTTCGTTGAGGCGATTCAGATTGGTCTGCAACTGTCCAAGACGGGTCTGCGCCGGGACATTCATGGCCGCGTAGGTATATTTGCCGGTGACACCATCTGCCGGAAGGCCATGTCGGCGCTGGAAGCGCTTCAGCGCCGCGTCCGTATACGTGTCGAAGGACTGCGAAATGCCAGCCTGCTTAGCGAGATCGCCAGAAATCACCAAGCGCTGGCGCAATGCCTGCACATCCGGGTGCACCACACCGAGCTGCAGCTTGTTGCCGGCCGGTACCTGGTTCCAACCGCCTTGCGACACGATGTTCTGATAGAATGAGATTGCTTGCTGTGTGTACATCACCGTTTCATGGCTATGCACCGGCACGGCAGACGCCACGGAGGCACCGCCTGCAGCCTGCGAATCGAACTGGTCATTCCAGCTACCACGGCGATTGGAATTGAAAACGTCGCTCAGGAAATCCTGGGCGAGCGCTGGCGCGGCAAACGCAGCTCCAGCTAAGGCACCAGCAGTGCCAAGGAATTGACGGCGGTTCTTGTTCATTATCTATCCACGTTATGGGCGGTCACGCGAAAGGGCCGATCCGACCTGGCTTTTGGTCAACGGTACGTAGAACATGCTTAACAAGTTCCAAACCGTCGACACACCCGTCGATCCGCACCCGCTGAAATCCACAATCGAGATGGGGCACGATCAGCGTGCCATCTGGTTTGGCGTGTCATCAGATTATGGCGGTAGCGTGGCCTGGCGATCTTAATGACGCGAGAGTCCAGTGTCATTGCAGCGCGAAAACATCACTGATGCGCAATTGACGCGAAAAGCGTCGGAAACTGCTTCCTGACGCCTCAAATCCCCGCAAAAACAGAACCGCATTCATTACATACGATAAGCGATCGTATCATTCCAGAAGCGGTCCAGGCGCTGCAGAGACTTGTTCATCTGCTGAAATTCATCGTTGTTGATCCCGCCGACCGCTTCGAGTGAGCCGACATGCCGCTCATAAAGCCGGGCTACGATGCGTTCGATCTCCTGGCCCTTTGGCGTCAAGCTGATGCGAACGGAGCGACGATCCGAAGCCGAACGCTGGTGGTTGATGTAACCCAGATCAACCATCTTCCTGAGATTATAGGAAACGTTGGAGCCCAGGTAATAGCCGCGAGAGCGCAACTCACCAGCCGTCAGTTCCGATTTGCCAATATTGAACAGCAAAAGCGCCTGGATGGCATTGATGTCAGCACGATTGTTGCGCTCAAACTCATCTTTCACGACATCCAGCAAGCGACGATGCAACCGCTCCACGAGCTGCAATGCTTCCATGTAAAGCGAACGGATCGCGTCGTGATGCGCATTTTGTGCCGGAAGCACCTTGGCAGCCTGTCGCAGGTTCATCGGTTTGCCTTTCGTTGTGACGCCCGGTGATTGTTTAGGTCTCACCTTTTGGATCTCAACTTAGGCTCTTCCTCTAAAATTCGACTTAAAATCCAAGCTTAACCAGAACTTTCAGACACGTCGTTTAGAACAGGCTTAACAATGGCTTACGCTGGCGTTCTCTTTTGCCGCCAGATCAGGCCGCGCAAAAGCAGATAACAGGCGGCGATCGACGCATGGACGATCACAAATTCCAGATGCGCGCCAAAAAGATAGGGAAAGCCCAGATACATCACGCTTTCCGTGATGGCACAGAACAGCCAGATGACCGGCCCCCAGGAAGCGAGGCTCCACAAGCCTATGCCCGCGAAAGGAAAAAATACCGCGAGCGCAACACTGACGCCGCGCCAGTAATAGGGCATTGTGTCGAACCGCCACACTGCTCCGTCATTCAGGCCGATCAACCGGAGCCAATACAGGACGCCGAACAATAGGCAATAAACTGCGACCAGCCTTTGCAACCAGACCAGGAGCATTTCCGGCCAAGTCGGGATTGCAAGGGCAAGCTTGGTCGACTGAGCCTTCAAAGGCGCAATTCTCCCTCGCCCAAAGGTTTGAAATATGCCTCGACTTGCGCATCCGAGACTTGGTCGATGGACGCCGGAACCCAGGTTGGAGTGGATCCCTTGTCGATCAGGGCCACCCTTACGCCTTCATAGAAATCATTCGCTTCCAGCATGCGATTGAGAATGCGATATTCCATGCGCATGCATTCCTCCATCGATAGCATTTCTCCGTCCAGTAACTGGCGATAAGTCACGTGAAGGCTGGTAGGCGAACGTTTGCGCATTGTATCGAGCACCTTCGCAGCAAATTCATCGCGCGCTGCGGCCTTTTCGAGGCCGGACACCACTTCTGAAAGTGTATCTACCGAAAACAGCTTCGCCACCGTGTGCAAAGCTCCGTCATCGATCTCGCGCGGTGGTGCGGGCTCGGCGAACTTGTTCAGCGAAGCGCGAACATCGCCGGTTGCGGCCAGTTCTTCCAGTAAAAGTGGCTGGTTCGCTGAATTGACGAAATGCGTACCCATCCCCGATGCCATGATGTCGCCAGCGCGAATCCGGTCGCCCGTCAATGCGAGATAGCGACCGAACGCACCTGGCACTTTCGGCAGGATATGACTGCCACCAACATCTGGAAAGAAGCCGATGCCGACTTCAGGCATCGCGAACAATGCGTTTTCGCTGATCACACGATAAGCACCATGGAAGGAGAGACCTACACCACCACCCATCACGATCCCGTCGATCAGTGAGACATACGGTTTCGGATAGGATTGAATAAGTATATTCAATCGATATTCGTCTGCAAAAAAGCCGACAGGATGTTCGCCCGCCTTGCCACGCCGATAAACGTCGAGAATGTCGCCGCCCGCGGAAAAGGCGCGACCCTCTCCCTTTACTATAACCACCGCGATCTCACTGTCCGCGGCCCAGCTATCAAGCGCCCTGGCCGTCGCGTTGACCATGCCATGCGTCAAGGCATTCAGCGCCTTGGGGCGGGTCAGCGTCACGATACCTGCCTTGCCGATATGCTCGAACATGATCTCGTCCTTGCCGCCGAAATCCATTTTCATGCCACGCTCTCCCATCAAGCAATCAAACCGCAAAACAGCCGGTCCATCGGGGAATATGGTTCGTCCCGGCTGGCGTCAATGCCGCATCACATCGACTTTGAAGCGCCTGCGCCGCTGTGCTAAGAGCCAGCGCAAGAAAGGTAGCCGCCATGGACAGAATTTCCCGCGAAGCCACCCGTCATGGACGCAGCGTAGATGAAATCACGGGCAGCCGGCGATTGCGCCGCATGCGCAAAGCCGACTGGTCGCGCAGGCTTGTTCAGGAAACGCGCCTCACCGTCGACGACCTGATCTGGCCAATTTTTCTCGTAGATGGCGAAAATCGTCGTGAACCCCTGGCCGCCATGCCGGGCGTATTTCGCTTGTCGCCTGACCTTGCAGCCGAGGAAGCCAAACGCGCCGTCAGCCTCGGCATTCCAGCCATCGCAACATTTCCGTATATCGACCCGGCCCTGAAGGACCAGACGGGCTCGCATGCCTGCCACGCCGACAATCTGATCAACCGGGGCACGCGCGCCATCAAGGATGCCGCCCCGGATATCGGCGTCATCACCGATGCCGCGCTCGACCCGTTCACCGACCATGGCCATGATGGGATCCTTCGCGACGGCATCATCGTCAATGACGAGACTGTCGACCAGGTCGTTGCCGCCGCAGTTTCGCAAGCGCGCGCCGGCGCCGATATCATCGCCCCGTCCGACATGATGGACGGCCGCATCGGCGCGATCCGTGATGCGCTGGATGCCGAAGGCTTCCAGGATGTCGCGATCATGGCCTATGCGACCAAGTTCTCATCAGCCTTTTATGGCCCCTATCGCGAGGCGATCGGTACAAGCGGGCTGTTGAGGGGTGACAAGAAGACTTATTATCTCGATCCGGCCAACAGCGACGAGGCGATGCGCGAAGCCGAGCAGGATCTGGCGGAAGGGGCGGACATGCTGATGGTCAAGCCCGGCCTGCCCTATCTCGACATCGTGCATCGGCTGAAGCAGAATTTTTCCGTGCCCACCTTCGCTTATCAGGTGTCGGGCGAGTTCACGATGATCAAGGCCGCAGCCGCCAATGGCTGGATCGATGGCGAGCGTGCGATGCTCGAAAGCCTGCTGGCCTTCAAGCGCGCAGGCTGCGATGGTATTCTCACTTATTTTGCACCCGATATGGCAGAGCTTCTGGCTTGATGATTGCACCTGTTGATCGCGCCCTTTGTCTTGCGGGCGGTTTGTGCGGTGCTGCCGGCGTCGCCTTTTCCGCGATCGCCACGCATTCGGGCGGCGGGACAATGCAAACCGGCGCGTCCTTTTTGTTGATGCATGCGCCGGCATTTCTTGCCGTTGGCCTGTTTGCGCCCAAGCCGATCCGGCTCGCCGCCTGGTCTCTTTTTTTTGGCGTCGCGCTTTTTTCGGCCGATCTCATCATCCGCAATTACGGCGCGGAACGCCTGTTTCCGATGGCCGCACCGACCGGCGGCTCGCTGATGATCCTTGGCTGGATCGCCATCGCCATCACGAGCCTGCTGCCGCGCCGCGCCTGAGGCGCCGATCGGATTGCTGCTTGAAATCGCTGCGACAATCGCCATCTCCAATGGACACTCATTGGAAGGACTTCGATGTCAGACAATTTTGCCACGATCGATCAGAATGGCGACCGCGTGTTCCCGATTGACGATGTCCGGCTTTATGACGGGGTCCGTCGTCGCCGAGTGGCCGCATTTTGTATCGACTACGCGATCGTTCTCCTGCTTTTGATCCCGGTTTCCATCCTGATTGCCGTGCTTGGCGTCCTGACGCTCGGTCTGGGCTGGATGCTTTATGGCATCCTGTTGCCGCTCGTGGCGCTGCCTTACGTGTATTTTACGATGGGCACGCCGCAACAGGCGACGCTCGGGATGCGCACAATGTCCATTCGGCTCGAACGGCTGGACGGGCGGCCCGTCGACGGAGTGCTGGCGATGGTCCATGCGGTTCTGTTCTGGGCCGGCAACGTCATCCTCACGCCGCTGATTCTGCTGGCAACCCTGTTCATCGACCGGAAGCGCACGCTTCACGACCTCCTGCTTGGCACGGTCGTCGTACGCAGCGTCAAATAACGTAACGGCGGGGGAGGCTTTTCGGCCTCTCGTCGCTATGTTCAATTCTTGTGAATTGACCTTTTCCAGGACTGGTTCAAGCTGCACAGGCAAAGACCAGTCGCATGGGCCGAGATGAAGCATCAGCATCCCCCTTCGCCGCAGTTTTTCCTGACGGCACCCAGCGCCTGCCCATATATTGAAGGGCAGCAGGAGCGGAAGGTTTTCACCCATCTGGTTGGACCCCGCGCGGGCGATCTCAACGATCTCCTGACACAAGGCGGGTTTCGCCGCTCGCAAAACATCGCCTACCGGCCAGCCTGCGAATCCTGCCGCGCCTGCGTTTCAACGCGTGTTCTGGTTGATGAGTTCGAACCGACACGCAGCATGAAGCGGGTTGCCGCGCGCAACAGCGACCTTATCGGCGAAATGCGCGAGGCCGAGCCGACGCAGGAGCAATATTCGCTTTTCCGTCGCTATCTCGAGGCACGCCACAAAACCGGCGGCATGCTCGAAATGAGCGTTCTCGATTATGCGATGATGGTGGAAGACAGCCATGTCGCAACAAAGATCATCGAATATCGCCGGCGCGGGCCTGACAGCTTCCTGACCGGCAAGGGGACCGGTGATCTCATCGCCGTCGCGCTCAGCGATGTGATGGGCGACGGGCTGTCGATGGTTTATTCCTTTTTCGACGCCGATCTGGACGAGCGCTCGCTTGGCACATTCATGATCCTGGACCACGTCGCGCGCGCCCGCAGCATGGGGCTTCCTCACATTTATCTAGGTTATTGGGTAAACGGCTCAGCCAAGATGGCCTACAAGGCGCGCTTTCTCCCGCAAGAACATCTTGGACCAAAAGGTTGGGAGCGTTACACGCCGAAACCTGTTGGACAGGGCACGTGAATCGGGCTTAGAGCTCGCCGCGATCGGCCTCGCCGCATTTCAGGAGTTCACGTGTTCGCTTCTCTTTCGCCGCATATGCGCGGACTGCTTCTGGCTGCAATCGGCGGTCTGGTTCTCACCATCGACATTCCCCTCGTGAAGCTTGCCGAAGCCAATAGCTGGAGCGCCCTGCTGATCCGCACCAGTATGACGCTTCTTTCAGTGCTGACTGTCTGGCTTGTCGCTCGTTATCGTCGAATCGAGCTGCCGGCGCTGATCCCCGGTCGCATTGGGTTGGTCGTCACCTGCCTCTACGCAATTTCCTCGATGACCTTCCTTCTTGCCGTCTTCTACACGACCACGGCAGACCTTGTGTTCATTCTGGCCTTCAACACCGCCTTCGCCGCCATCCTTTCCTGGATCTTCCTGAAGGAGCGCCCTCGCCCGACCACGCTCGTTGCGATCGGGCTCATGATTATCGGCGTGCTCATTATCGTTCACGCGGGCATAGGCACCGGCAACCTGCTCGGCAATGCTTTGGCAATGTGTTCGGCCTTCCTGATCGCCAGCGCGATCACCATCAGCCGCGCCAGCGGCCGCGACATGGGTTTTGCTGCACTCATTGCCGCCTTTCCCGCTTTCATCGTCGCCATCATCATGGTGTTCAAAGTCGGCTTCGTCGCGCAGGCGCCGATCTGGATCATGATCGACGGCTTTTTCGTCATTCCCATTGCATTTTTCTGCCTGGCCAATGCGCCGAAGTATCTTTCCGGCCCTGAAGTTGCGATGTTCTATCTGCTGGAAACCGTTTTTGCGCCGATCTGGGTCTGGATTGTGTTTACCGAAGTACCGACAAATGCCAGCCTGATCGGCGGTGCGATCCTGATCGTCACGCTGATCGCGCATTCGTGCTGGCAGATCCTGCAAGGCAGGCGTCGTCGCCCGACACTTGCGCCACGCCACCCGACCTGAACGCAGACCAGAAATCAGGGGCTTGCATTTCCCCTGAATGAGCTATGGTCAGGCATGATTGAAACCATCCCCAATCGTCAGATCCGCCAAACGCTCATCTGCCTTCAGGCCCTGTCAGACCCGCCGCACCGAGCGCAAAAGCTGGATGAACTCGACGCGGCCATCACGCGGCTTGGTTATGTCCAGCTTGATTCTATTTCCATCGTCGAGCGTGCGCATCACCAGATCCTTTTTGCACGCAACAAGACATACCGGCAAAAGCACCTCGCGTGGCTTGTCGAACAGAAGCGAACCCTGTTCGAGCATTGGACCCACGATGCCTGCGTGATCCCGACGGCGTTTTTCCCATATTGGAAACACCGGTTCGCGCGTGAAGCCGCACGGCTTTCGCAACGTTGGCCCGACCGCTTCGGTGAGGAGATGAAACAATCGGCGGGCGAAATCCTCGACCGGATCGCGCGAGATGGCCCGGTTCTGGCTCGCGATTTCGAAGCGCGCGACAAACCTTCAACCGGCTGGTGGGACTGGCATCCCTCTAAAACCGCACTCGAATATCTGTGGCGCACCGGCGAGTTGATGATAACCAGGCGCGAAGGCTTCCAGAAGGTATACGACCTGACGGAGCGCGTGATCCCTGCCGAGCACCGGGAACGCAGCGTCGATCACGACGAGTTCGTCGATTGGGCTTGCCGCTCGGCGCTTGAAAGGCTCGGCTTTGGCACCCGTGGCCAGATCGCCTGCTTTTTTGAACTGCTGAAGCCGCATGAGGTCGAGGAATGGGTCTCGGCAAACCGGCAAGGCCTGATGGAAGTGAAGCTTGAAAGCGCCGACAAGTCCAAACCCCGCACAGCTTTCGCTTATCCTGAAACGCTGGAGCGGCTGGGCAGCCTGCCCGAACCGCCGAGCCGCGTCCGGATACTGAGCCCGTTTGATCCGCTTTTGCGCGATCGCGGCCGGGCCGAACGCATTTTCGATTTCCATTACCGGATCGAGGTTTTCGTCCCCCAAGCCAAGCGCAAATATGGCTATTACGTTTTCCCCGTGATGCGGGGCGACACGATTATCGGTCGCATCGACATGAAAGCGGATCGCCCCAACAACGTCATGACCGTGCGCCGTTTCTGGCCCGAAAGGAAGATTCGGCTTTCAAAAGCGCTGTCCACCGCGCTTGAAGCGGAAATCGAGCGGCTGCGGCGCTTCACCGGCGTGTCGCGCACGGATTACGAGCCGGAATGGTTGCATCCTCAGGAAGCCTCACCGGCATGAAGGAGACGATGGATTTGGACGCCTACAACTACGAAATCACAGCGGAAGTGCCTGCCGTAGACGATTATCGCCGCCTCAGAAAAATCTGCGGCCTCAGCGTCTTTTCAAAAGAAGCCGCTGTTGTTGGTCTGAAGGGTACGATCTTTTCGGGCGTCATCAGGCATGAAGGCGCGGTGATTGGCATGGGCCGCATTGTTGGCGATGGCGGATGCTTCTTCCAGATCACCGATATTGCGGTCGACCCTGCCCATCAGGGCAAGGGTCTGGGCAAGGCGATCATGGCGCATCTGATGGCTTACGTGAACGAAGCCCTGCCCGCGACTGCTTATGTCAGCCTGATTGCAGATGTTCCGGCCAATCGCCTTTACGAACATTTCGGCTTCGCTGAAACCGCGCCTGCTTCGCTGGGCATGTCTTACCGCGTGCGCAGGGAACAGTGAGCGTGCCGCGCCTCAGTTGAACTGGCCGGTGCGCGGGAAGCCTTTCGGAACGACGCGCCCTGCGGAAGCCCGCTCGCCGGTCCATTCCACAAGCTCCGCATCGCTGCGCGTAAAGGTCCGGTCGGCGGAATCCTGCCAGCTCAACCCGTCTGCACGCGTGAAGACTTTTATGTCGGACACGCCGCCATCCTTGTATCGTTGCAGGCGCACGCCCTTGCCGCGCGCCATTTCCGGCACCTGATCGAGCGGGAACACCAGCATCTTCCGGTTTTCGCCGACAACCGCCACCATGTCGCCCAGCGCCGGAACGCAGCGCTTCGCCTCATCCGGCATCTTCACATTCATGACCTGCTTGCCCTTGCGGGTGTTGGCCACGACCTCATCCTCGGGAACCACGAAACCATAGCCGCCACGCGACGTAATCAACAGGCGGCGGCCCGGCTGATAGGCGAATGCCGTGACGATCGCCTGGTCATTGTCCATGTCGACGATGATACGGATCGGTTCGCCGTGGCCGCGACCGCCCGGCAAACGATCAGCACCGATCGTGTAGAACTTGCCGCCGGTCGTCAGAACCAGAACCTTGTCGGTCGTTTGCGCATGGAAGGCGAGCTTCAGCGCATCGCCTTCCTTGAAGGACAGTGTCGAGAAATCGGCGAGATGGCCCTTCAAGGCACGCATCCAGCCTTTTTCCGAAATTACGACCGTGACCGGTTCCTTTTCGATCATCGCCTGATGGATGTCGGAAAGGTCATGGGTCGGTGCATCGGCAAAGTCAGTGCGACGACGCCCGATCGCGGTCTGCGAGCCGAAGCGGTCACGCTGTTTCTCGACCTCCCAGCGGATCGTCTGCCACTGCTTTTCATCCGAACCAAGCAGCGCTTCGATCGCGGCCTTTTCCGCGGTCAGCGCATCGAATTCCTTGCGGATCTCGAACTCTTCCAGCTTGCGCAACTGGCGCAAACGCAGGTTGAGGATGGCTTCGGCCTGGATATCGGTGAGATCCCAGCGCGCGATCATCACCTGCTTGGGCTCATCCTCCTCGCGGATGATGCGGATGACCTCGTCAATATTCAGATAGGCGATCAGGTAGCCGCCGAGCACCTCCAGCCGGCGCTCGATCTCGGCCAGCCGGTGGCGCGAGCGACGAATGAGCACATCCTTGCGGTGTTCCAGCCACTGCCACAACACGTCGCGCAGCGAGAGCACATTCGGCACCTTGCCGCGCGACAGCACATTCATGTTCAACGGGAAGCGCGTTTCAAGCTCGGTCAGCTTGAACAGCGATTCCATCAGCAGCCCCGGATCGACCGAGCGGCTTTTGGGCACGAGGACGATGCGGATGTCTTCCGCGCTTTCGTCGCGAATATCTTCCAGCAGCGGCAGTTTGCGCGCCAGAAGCAGCTCGGCAATCTTTTCGATTAGGCGCGATTTCTGCACGCCATAAGGAATTTCGGTGACGGCGATCTGCCAGGTGCCGCGCCCCAGATCTTCCGGCTCGCTGTAGCGCGCGCGCACCCGAAACGAGCCACGGCCTGTTTTGTAGGTTTCAAGGATCTGGTCGAAACTGTCGACGATGATGCCGCCGGTCGGGAAATCCGGGCCGCGCACCATATTCTCGTCCGCATCTTCATGCGGCACCCGCGTCATAAGATCTTCGACCGTCGCGTCCGGATTGTCGATCAGATGCAGGGCGGCGCGGCAAAGTTCGGCGGCATTATGCGGCGGGATCGAAGTCGCCATGCCCACTGCAATGCCCGACGAGCCATTGGCGAGAAGATTCGGGAACGCGCCGGGCAAGACGACCGGCTCCTCGTCTTCCTCATTGTAAGTGGGGCGAAAATCGACGGCATCCTCGGTGATGCCTTCCAAAAGCGCGGTCGCGACTTCTGTCATGCGCGCTTCGGTGTAGCGCATGGCAGCGGCGTTATCGCCGTCAATATTGCCGAAATTCCCCTGCCCGTCGACAAGCGGGTAGCGCACGGAGAAATCCTGCGCGAGCCGCACAAGGGCGTCATAGATCGACTGGTCGCCATGCGGATGGAACTTGCCCATCACCTCGCCCACGATACGGGCGCATTTTGCGAAGCCCTGGTCGGGGTTGAGGCGCAAAAGGCGCATCGCATGCATGATACGGCGATGGACAGGTTTCAGCCCGTCGCGCACATCCGGCAAGGCGCGGTGCATGATGGTCGACAGCGCATAAGCGAGGTAGCGCTCCTCGAGCGCGCGCTTCAGATCGACCGGTTCAATGGCATCACCGCCATCGCCGGGCGGTGGAACAAGGCTCTTTCCCATAGTTTTGCCCTATCGAAACCGGCGATTCGCAGCAAGAACAAGATCAGAACACAGCGGAAATGCAGTGCCTGTGAACACGAAAACTGTGGACAGAGTGATATTTGCTTTTCCGGCACAATTTCAGCAAAGTGCCGCCGCTACAATCAGCCATAGATCGGCAATCACCGAACGATTGCCCATAATAGGAAACCCATCATGAATTTTCGTTTGCCGTTGGCTTCCGTTTTTTCTCTTACGGCGCTGGCACTGGTTCTGCCGGCAACCGGCGCGCAAGCCTTCGAGCTTCAGCAGTTCGGAGAACGGTTGAAAGCGCTTTCTGCCGAGCAGGGCACGGTATTGGAGTGGTCGGACTTGACTGGCGATGAGTCCGAGGCTGTAGCAAAGGGCGTGAAGGGAACGGTGCAGGGTATAGAAACGCCGATCGAACTCGGCGATCTGACATTTTCGGATATCGAGGAAGAAAACGACCGCTACGTGGTCGGGACGATGACTGTTTCCGACTACAGCCTCACGCAGGATGGCGCGACGATTGCAGCAAAGGGCATTTCGGTGACGGGTGCCGAACTCCCGTTCGATGCTGCGGGAACCGCAGGCTTTTCAGCCTACGAGAAGGCCGAAGTTCAAGCGGCAACGGTGGATGTCGGCGATAAGCGCATCTTCACAATCGAAGACATAACCAGTTCCGCTCAGGAAGACGGTGAAAACGTTTTCGACATTACGCTGGCCGCTAAGCGCTTTTCTAGTGACATCTATGAACTGGCGACGGCGGATGTGAAGCCTATTCTTTCAGATCTCGGCTACGAGACCTTGACCGGCAAGATCGACATGAAAGCGACCTGGAATCTCAAGGATGGTCGTATGGAGATTTCGAAGAACGACTTCGTGATCGACAATGCTGGCACGCTGGCTGTTACATTCGATATTGCGGGCTATACGCCTGCACTGATCAAGACTCTCCAGGAAACCACTGAAAAGATGGCAACAGCTTCTCAGGAGGAACAGTCAGCACAGGGCATGGCTATGCTTGGCCTGATGCAGCAGCTGATTTTCAATAGCGCAACGATTCGCTTCGAAGATGATTCTCTGACCGAAAAAGCGATAGGTGCGATTGCCAAAAAACAGAACACCACACCGGAAGCGATCATCAATCAGGCAAAAGCAGTCGTGCCATTTGGTCTGGCACAGCTCAACATGCCAGATTTCGCACAATCTGTTTCCAACGCCGTCAACAGCTTCCTGGATGATCCGGAAAGCATCGAGATCAGCGCCAAGCCCGCGGATGCACTGCCTTTCGCCCAGATCGCCGCGACCGGCATGATGGCAAGCGGCCCGGATGCACCCAAAGCAATCATCAATCAGCTTGGTGTTGCCGTGAAAGCCAACGACTGAAATTGAGTTGAATGCAAAGAAAAAGCCGGGCGCTTAGGCCCGGCTTTTCCTTTAACCGACTGCGAAAGGCAATCAGTCTTTCTTTTTCGGCGTGGTACGCAGTTCAAGTTCGCGCAGCTGCTGCGGCGTTGCTTCCGACGGCGCGCCCATCAACAGGTCATAAGCCTGCTGGTTCATCGGGAACATGGTAATTTCACGCAGGTTCTTTGCGCTGCAAAGCAGCATCACCACGCGATCAATACCAGCCGCCATGCCGCCATGCGGCGGTGCGCCATACTGGAAAGCGCGGTAAAGGCCGCCGAAACGCTCTTCAACCGTTTCACGCGACAGGCCGACCATCTCGAACGCCTTCACCATCGTTTCCGGCAGGTGGTTGCGGATACCGCCGGATGCAATCTCGAAGCCGTTGCAGACCATGTCGTACTGGAACGCCTTGATCGACAGCGGGTCCTGCCCGTTCAAAGCCTCGATGCCGCCCTGCGGCATGGAGAACGGGTTATGCGCGAAGTCGATCTTCTTCTCGTCCTCGTTCCATTCGAAGAACGGGAAATCGACGATCCAGCAAAGCTCGAAGCGATTGCGGTCAACGAGATTCAGCTCTTCACCGGCGCGCGTGCGTGCATCTCCTGCGAATTTGTAGAACTTCTTGGGATCACCCGCGACGAAGAATGCGGCGTCGCCGTCTTCCAGGCCGAGCTGCTGGCGGATGGCTTCGGTGCGCTCTTCGCCGATGTTCTTGGCGATAGGCCCGGCGCCCTCGATCTTGTCGCCTTCTTTGCGCCAGAAGATGTAGCCGAGACCCGGCTGTCCTTCGCCTTGCGCCCAGGAGTTCATGCGATCGCAGAAAGCGCGGCTGCCGCCCGTTTTTGCCGGGATTGCCCAGACTTCCGCCTTTGGATCATTCGCCAGGATGTTGGCGAAAACCTTGAAGCCCGATCCCGCGAAATGCTCGGAGACCGACTGCATCTCGATCGGGTTGCGCAGGTCCGGCTTGTCCGAACCATATTTGCGGATCGCATTGTCATATTTGATGCGCGGGAACTGCTGCGTGACCGGCTTGCCCTCGGCAAAGGTCTCGAACACGCCGCGGAGCACGGGTTCCATCGTTTGCAGGATGTCTTCCTGCTCGACAAAGCTCATTTCAAGGTCGAGCTGGTAGAATTCGCCCGGCAGACGGTCGGCACGCGGATCCTCGTCGCGGAAGCAGGGCGCGATCTGGAAATAACGGTCGAACCCCGACACCATGATCAACTGCTTGTACTGCTGCGGCGCTTGCGGCAACGCGTAGAAGGTGCCGGGATGGATCCGGCTCGGCACGAGGAAGTCGCGCGCGCCTTCCGGGCTCGATGCGGTCAGGATTGGCGTCGAGAACTCGGTGAAGGCCGACTCGTTCATGCGCTTGCGCATTTCCGCGATGATCTTCGTGCGCTGCACGATGTTCTTGTGCAGCGTATCGCGACGCAGATCGAGGAAACGATATTTGAGGCGGATGTCTTCCGGATAATCAGGCTCCCCGAAGACCGGCAGCGGCAGCTCCTTGGAAGCCGACAGAACTTCCATATCCTTGGCGAATATCTCGACCTCGCCGGTGGGGAGATTTGCGTTGACGGTTTCGGCCGTCCGCGCTTTCACTTCGCCATCAACACGGATGACCCATTCACCACGAACGGTTTCGGCGACCTTGAAGCAGGGCGAGTCGGGATCGGCAACGATCTGGGTCAGGCCATAATGATCGCGCAGATCAATGAAAAGCAGGCCGCCGTGATCGCGAACGCGATGCACCCAGCCGGACAAGCGAACGGTTTGACCGACATCGGCCTTGCGGAGTTGAGCGCAGGTATGGCTGCGATAGCGATGCATGACGTTTCCCGGATGACGGATGCGCGAAAAGGCGGGCGGCGTGAGGCCAGTCCCGAAATCGGCGCGAAAAGCGCATGCAGGTGGCACTTTGTCAAGGATTCGCTGGCAAATGCCCTATTCTTCGAGACTGGAACAGCCTTGAAACGCACATTTGGTCCAGAAAAACGTCGGTTTTAACATCGCCAAACAAGCCAATTTGTCCATATTGGCAATAGCTTTCTTTAAAATCCGATCTCCTCGACACCAGCCACAAACCTAGCCAATGTCATCGTTGCGCCTCCTCCTTCCTCTGCTTATCGCCGCCGGCATCCTGCTTGGAGGCAACGGCCTGCAGGCGACACTCATCGCGATCCGCGGCGCAGCTGAAGGTTTTACGCCGTCCATGATTGGCTGGATGGGTACAGCTTACTTCACAGGCTTTTTGCTTGGTTGCCTTTGGATCACTCGAATCCTGCAGGCTGTCGGTCACATCCGTGCATTTGCTTCACTTGCGGCAATCGCCTCCGCTTGCACGCTGATGTTCGTGCTTTGGGTTGATCCGATCGTATGGGCGGTGGTGAGGTTTCTGCTCGGGTTTTGCTTTTCTGGCCTCTTCACCGTCATTGAGAGCTGGCTCAACCAAGGTGTCTCGAACAAAGATCGGGCACGTGTCCTGGCGTTATATCGCATCGTCGACGTCAGTGCGGTCACAGGTTGCCAGTTCCTGATCCCGCTCGTGGGCGGCGAAGGCTTTGCCATTTTCGCAATCATGACAATGATGATCACACTTTCGATGGTGCCGGTGTCGTTGGGCGATCGTTCCAACCCGGTTGCGCCTGAAGATGTGAAACTCAACCTGAAGCGCGCGTGGGAAATTTCGCCACTGGCTGCAATCGGTTGTACGGCGATCGGTCTGACCAACGGCTCTTTTCGTACGCTTGCCCCCGTTTACGCCGAGCAGATCGGCATGTCTGAAACCAATATCGTTACCTTCGTCAGCGCGGGGATCGTCGGCAGCGTGCTGCTGCAATATCCGCTTGGCATGCTGTCAGATCGCTGGGACCGGCGCTATGTAATTTTGGTGGTGACCGGCGTATCGACCGTCACCGCCCTCGCTTTGGC
>JAFAGL010000299.1 GCA_023422735.1 Pseudomonadota bacterium | reverse complement strand
TTACCCGATGATATCGTGTCGGCTTCGCGGAAGAGATTGAGATAACGCGTGAGCCTGTCGGTAATGACTTCCGGTGATCCACGAAACCGGTTCTCAAAAGCAAGGTAAAGACGGTCAAGCGAAGCGTCCTGGCTTTTGCGAAGCTTAGCGACAGGTTGCGGCATGACCGGAAGGCCGACACCTGCTTGCTCGATCAGTTGCGATAACAGCAAGCCTTGCTCAACCATTTGGCGGCGTGCGGCGGAAAGTTCCGAGAGTGCCTGCTTTCTTGATTCAATGGCGGATTCTGCAAGCTTGTGCGCCTCGCTCGCACTCTGCTGAACCTCCAGAACGTATTGTTCCAGTTTTTGCATGCTACGGCGAACGCTTGAGAAAGACGTATTGATCGCAGCGCCCCGGTCACGAAACCGGCGATCGGCAGCCGCAATCCGCCGCAACAGGCGATTCTGTTCTCGCGGCAAGGAAAAATAACGCCGCAGGCGGGCTAAAAGTCTGCCGAGGAAAGGGATGCCCTGTGCCTGGTCCAGCTTGAAACGGCCGTCCAGCTGCGCGATCTCCGCGTCACGCATCCGTCCTTCAGCCGAAGCGCGTAATGATCGCAGCACGTCACGCGGCGTCAGATGTCCATCGCGCAAAACCGGAAGGTAATGCGCCAGGCCGGATTCATCAATGTCGCGGCCAAGCACAGCCCGGTAGGCCGCTTTCAGAAACGCCGGTTCATCGAGACTTTCAAATTCCTGGACCGAGAATCCCCGGCGATCGATCGAAAAGCTCTCATCGCTGTCGTCAAGTCCGTCGACCTGCACCACGCTCAGCGAACGCCGACTTTCCATCGGCTCATTTTTCTGTCCGGGCGAACCGACCTCGGCGCGAATCTTCGCCAGAATCGTATCAATATCCGGCTGCGGACCTTCGGTAATTTCAGCCGGGGAAACGGATGAACTGGTTGATAAAGCGTCGATCATCCACCCAAGTGCTTTCTAAATGGAGGTTTCCAATAAGCACTTCGGCAATATCCGCGGTTACGGCAAAATGCAACCCTAGGTAGATTGATTTATCACCCGCATTGCAACTTGGATGACATCCCCGATTGCAATTTCATTGCCGAGCATCGACAGGCCGTCGGCCAACGCGACAAGTGCGGAGATCGCGTGCAACGGATGGGCGGCGGGGCCCATATGGCCGACGCGAATAGCTTTTCCGGCGGTGGGACCACGCCCTGCGGAAACCAGCACGCCATAACGGCTGCGCATCAGCGCAATCAGGTCTGTATCTGCAATCCCACTCGGCAAGCGCACGACGGTCGTTGTCGGTGATGCGATCTTTTCGTTTAACGCCCAGATCGAAAGACCCATGGCCGCAACCCCGGCGCGAAACGCCGATGCCGTGAGACAATGGCGATGCCAAACTTGTTGGGGCCCTTCTTCAAGGTAAAGGTCCAGCGCCGCATCGAGCCCGTTAATATCGGCGATCGATGTTGTGAACGGAAATTTGCGCTCATTCTGCCCAGCCTGTTTCCAGTCAAGCAGGCTCAAGACCGAATTACGCGGCGCAGTTGGATTGGCCTCGATCTTCTTCCAGCCCATTTTGCCCACCGCGACAATGGAAAGGGCTGGCGGCGCGCCGAGACATTTCGCCGGCCCGGTTACATAAATCGCGGCGTGGCAATCATCCGGATGTGTGTCCATGCCGGCGAATGAGGAGACGGCATCGACAATAAAGTGTGCGCCATGCGCAGCAACGAGCGCACCGATTTCATTGATCGGATTGATTGTTCCGCAAGGTGTCTCATGGTGGCAAACGGCAACAACGGTAATGTCGGGATGTTTCGTCAGAAAATCCGCTACGCTTTGCGGGTCTATGGCCTGATTATCGGGCACTTCGATCTCCAGCAAATCGGCATCGGCACGCCGCACCCAATCTGCGAAGCCTTTTCCGTAGGGACCTGAAACCAGATTGAGCACCTTGTCACCCGGCGCAATCAGGCTGGCAGCCGCGGCTTGAAGCGCCAGAACCGGCTCTCCTTGCAGGATCATCGGTCTGCCGCGACTTCGCAATGCGACCTGCAACTTATCGATCAACCGGCTATACAGCGCCTGGTAAGGATCATCGTAATCATAAAGGACCGGTCGGGACATCGCATGCAGGACCTGCGGATAAACGGGAACAGGCCCCGGTGTCAGGCTTAAAAGCGGTGGATGATTTTTGCTGTAAAGCATGACCTGGTCTTCCAGCGTGTGCATTTGAGCTTGTCCTGCGGCGAACGGCGCCTTCATGCAAGGAATCGTTTTGCCTAAAGGATCGCAAGACGAAAACCGTAGTCCAGATAGCGATTACCGGCGTCCCGGCGTTGTGATAAGGCAGCGCGTGTTTTTGAACCGTTCGTATGTCAGGAATTTTCAGCATGCATATCAAGATTGGTGATTTAGCGAAGCTGGCCGGTCGCGAAATCGGCGTTAGTGACTGGGCTCTGGTCGATCAGGATCGGGTGAACCGATTTGCCGAGGCAACCGGCGACTTCCAATGGATTCATGTCGATGTCGAGCGCGCCACGCGTGAGATCGGCGGCACCATCGCCCATGGTTATCTGACTTTATCGCTTGTTCCAGGCTTGATCGACACATTGCTGACCTATGAAGACCTCAGTCACAGTATCAATTACGGCGCTGACCGCCTGCGATTTACCGCCCCGGTGAAGGTCGGAAAACGCGTTCGCGCGCGTCAAAGCCTCAAGGCGGTCGAGCCGCGAGGCACCGCCGTTCAAGCTCTGTTCGAGATATCCATGGAAATCGAGGGCGAGGAGAAGCCTGCCCTCGTGATGGAAATGCGGATGCTGGTTTATCCGAAGCCGGCTTAAGCGACCTCTGAAAGCGAAGCCGTCGACACAAACGGATCCAGTGCGGCGTCGTTGATGGCGTCGCGATATTCCGCGATCAGCCGCGCCACGAGATCCGCTGTTGCCGGCACATCTTCGATTGCGCCGACGCCCTGCCCCGCCGACCACACATTCTTCCAGGCTCGTGCTTCATTCACCATGTCGAGCGAACCGTGGGAAACCAGATTGTCAGGATCGAGCCCTGCCGCCAGAATGCTCGGCTTCAGGAAATTGGCGTTCACCCCCGAGATGGCAGAGGTGTAAAGAATGTCGGCGGCTCGCGCAGACATCAGCATCTCTTTCTGTTCGCCTGAAACCGTGGCTTCCTTTGTCGCGATGAAACGTGTTCCGAGATAGGCCAGATCAGCGCCCATGACCCTGGCAGCCGCAATCTGCCGCCCGTTCGACATGGCGCCCGACAAGATGATCGTGCCGGAAAAGACACTGCGAATTTCCTGGACGAGCGCAAACGGGTTGATGAGCCCGGCATGCCCTCCGGCCCCGGCTGCCACCGCGATGATGCCGTCTACGCCCGCTTCCGCTGCTTTCTCGGCATGTCGACGATTGATGACATCGTGAAACACCAGCCCGCCATAGGAATGAACGGCGTCTACCAGCTCCGAAACTGCCCCCAGCGACGTGATCACCAGCGGCACTTTCTTCTCAACGGTGATGGCCAGATCCGCTTCCAGGCGAGGATTGGTTTTGTGCACGATCAAATTCACGCCGAACGGTGCCGCATCCGGCGTTTCATCGAGCCGAGTCTCGATCACCTCGAGCCATTCGCGATACCCTTCGCTGCTGCGCTGGTTCAATGCGGGAAACGTGCCAATCATTCCCGCCCGGCAGGTTTCCACCACCAGGTCGGGACCCGATGTAAGAAACATCGGCGCGGCAATTGCCGGAATCTTCAAACGTCCGTCGAACTGTTCGGGAATACCCATGGCCCCACCCCGTTACTGATCGTCCTGCCGAGCGGTCAGGCCGCCGATCAAAGTCTTCACACACGTTTCCGCAATTTGGCGCTTGCTTAAAGGTCCGGCCGGATCATACCAGCGCGAAATCCAGTTCAAGCTCCCCAGCACCGTAAATGTCGTGAGGCGGAGATCGCAAGGCACAATCGAACCGTCGGCGATCCCTGCCTCGATGACCCTGCGTACGACGACATCCGTTTCGCGCTTCAATGTCTTGATGCGCTTGAGGCTTTCCGGCGATAACGCATAATCGGGCGTGCGACCGACACAAGCGCCGAAACCGTCGCTCATCATCATCGCGTAATCAATCAAAAGCGCCCGCAACCTTTGCAGGCCATTGCCGCCAGCGCGCTCGGCGGCTTGAGCTGCAGCCTGAATATCTTCCAGTCCACGCTGCACGCATGCAGACAGGATTTCATCCTTGTTCGAAAAATAGTGGTAGATCGTAGGCTTTGTGACGTTGAGCGACAAAGCGACATCGTCCAGCGACGTTGCATGGAAACCCTTCTGATTGAAGAATTCAACGGCGCGTAGGAGCACCGCTTCGCGTTTCAACGCACGCGTGCGCTTTCGTTGTTCGGACTTGGGCCAGAGTGCTGACGTTTCGGTCGTCAAATCCAAGCCGCTTGCCTCGCTTCCCATGCAATTCTCTTGCGTAAGCCTTATACTCAAGAGTAAACAACCGTCAAATCTAAAGTGAGACTGCCATGATTTCCTCAAATGACCCGATCGTCATTGCCGCTGCTGCCCGCACTCCGATGGGCGGCTTTCAAGGTGAGTTGAAAAAGGAAACGGCTGTCACGCTTGGCGCGGCTGCCATCCGAGATGCTTTGTCCCGGGCAAAACTTGACGGCGCAGATGTCGATGAAGTCGTCATGGGCTGCGTTCTGCCGGCAGGCCTTGGTCAAGCGCCCGGTCGCCAGGCCGCGATTGCCGGTGGCGTGCCGCAGTCTGTTCCTGCCTCCACAATCAACAAGATGTGCGGGTCGGGGATGAAGGCCGCAATGTTCGCGACCGACCTCGTGGCGTCCGGATCAAGCAATATCGTGGTCGCCGGCGGCATGGAAAGCATGACCAATGCCCCTTATCTCCTGGACAAGGCCCGTGGCGGCTACCGCATCGGTCATGGCCGCATCATCGACCATATGATGATGGATGGGTTGGAAGACGCCTATGATCGCGGCCGCGCGATGGGCACTTTCGCCGAAGACACGGCCCAGCATTATCAGTTCACCCGCGAAGCGCAGGATGATTATGCGTTGACCTCCCTGTCGCGCGCTCAGCGCGCCATCAAGGAAGGTCGCTTTCAGGATGAGATTGTGGCGGTTGGCGAAGTCACGACCGATGAGCAACCCGGCAAGGCGCGGCCTGAAAAAATCCCACATTTGAAGCCGGCCTTCCGTGAAGGCGGCACGGTGACTGCAGCGAACTCCTCGTCGATTTCGGACGGCGCGGCAGCCCTGATCATCACCCGAATGTCGGAAGCAGAAAAGCGCGGCCTCACTCCGCTCGCGACCATTCATGGCCATGCCAGCCACGCTCAGCAGCCGAACTGGTTCACGACTGCGCCTGTGTTTGCCATGCAGAAGCTTCTGGAGAAGGTCGGCTGGTCGAAAACGGATGTCGATCTTTGGGAAATCAACGAAGCATTCGCGGTAGTGCCGATGGCTGCTA
>JAFAGL010000292.1 GCA_023422735.1 Pseudomonadota bacterium | reverse complement strand
CGTCAGTGGAGTTCAACAAGCTACGCAAGCGCCTCCTGCGCAATGTGCGACATGCGCTCGACGATTTTTCAATGGTGACGCCCGGCCAGCGTTGGCTTGTGGCTCTTTCGGGCGGTAAGGATTCGTACGGCCTTCTTGCGCTGCTTCTCGATCTGAAATGGCGGGGCCTGCTGCCGGTAGAACTGATCGCCTGCAATCTCGATCAAGGTCAGCCGAATTTCCCGAAGCATATTCTGCCGGACTATCTCAACCGCCACGCTATCCCGCATCGGATTGAGTATCAGGACACATATTCGGTTGTGACGGAAAAGCTACCCGAATCGAGCACCTATTGCTCGCTGTGTTCGCGCTTGCGCCGCGGCCATTTATATCGTGTTGCACGCGAGGAGGGATGTCAGGCGCTGGTGCTTGGCCACCACCGTGAAGACATTCTGGAAACCTTCTTCCTTAATCTATTCCACGGCGGTCGATTGGCAGCGATGCCGTCCAAGCTGCTTAACGATGAAGGCGACATGCTGGTGCTGCGTCCTCTCAGCTACAGTGCGGAAGGCGACCTTCAAAAATTTGCAGACACGATGGCGTTCCCGATCATCCCTTGCGATCTCTGCGGCAGTCAGGATGGGCTTCAACGCAATGCCATGAAGGCTATGCTGGCCGATATCGAAACACGGATGCCCGGACGCAAGGACACGATGATCCGGGCAATGACCAGTGTACGACCAAGCCATCTGCTAGATCGCACGCTGTTTGATTTTGCCGGACTGTCACCGATTCAGGCTGGTCAATGACCGATTGACGGATCGTGATGAACGGGTGAGTTGACGGTCCGGAAAAGCTTTCCACGCTCCACGATCAGCACCAGAATTAAAGCAATTGCGGCGACAACAACGAAGCCCAGGATCATAGGCTGTATCGTACCGTCAAATGAATGGCCGATATAGGCACCGATCAAGGCCCCTCCAAGAGTTGTGACAAAGCCCTGCACGGAAGAGGCGATACCTGCAACGTGCCCCAGCGGTTCCATTGCCAACGCGCCAAAATTGGAGCCAATCCAGCCAAACTGGAACATGCAGGCGGCGAAAAATATCACGAATAGCCACAGCGGTATCGGGCCTGCCAGCGAGGTGAGGTACCAGATGATGCTGACCGCAAGAAAGCCGCACAAAGCGCCATGAGAAAGCCTTCTCATGCCAAACCGGCCGACCAAACGCGAGTTCAAGAAAGACGAAACAGCCATCATCCCGGCTATCCCGGCAAAAACAACCGGGAACCATGCACCAAGGCCATAGATCCCAACATAGATTTGTTGCGCGGAATTAATGAAGCCGAACAGAGCGCCGAATACGAAGGTTGCGGCAAGCGAATACCAAAACGAAATCGGATTGGTTACGACTGTCCGGAAACCCATCGAGATAACCTCGAAAGTCAGCGGCCTGACATTTTCAGGCGCGAGAGTTTCCGGCATCCGGAGTGTCAGCCAGATAAGTACGGCAAAGCCGATCACAGCCATTAGCACAAAGATCATGTGCCACTCAGCGAACAGCATGACTGCTTGCCCCAAGCTTGGTGCAATAACCGGAATGACCATAAAGACCATGAAGATCAGAGACATGACTTCTGCCATCGCGCGTCCGCCGAATACATCGCGCACGATCGATACGGCAATTACCCGCGTTGATGCCGCGCCCATGCCTTGAAGCACCCGCAATAAAAGCAAGGTCTCGAAATTTGGCGCAAAGGCTGCGAACGTTGCGGCAACCACATAGGTCGCGATGCCAAAAAGAAGAGGAGCGCGGCGACCGAAACGATCCGCTATCGGACCAAAAGCCAACTGAGCCACCGCGAATCCCAGCAGATATGCTGTGATAACAAACTGGCGATTATTCTCGCTCGCAACCCCCAGAGTTTCGCCGATCTGTTGCAAGCCGGGCAACATGATGTCGATGGCGAGCGCATTCAGCGCCATGATTCCCGCGCAAAGCGCGATGAACTCCGAACGCCCGACACGACGTTTGCCGTCCTGCGCCACATAGCGCGGCGGGAGCTGCTGATCCATTGTAGGTCCAATCAATGAACGGCGAAAAAAGCCGTCGGATACATAAAATAGAAACGTGAAAACGCGCGCAGGAATGGCGCGCGTTTGCGGTCGAAATATGAGGTAAACCGCTCGGAGCTAATGTGCCGGCGGATTAGAGTTGCTTGACGATGCGTTATGCCGCCCGCGCAGCAATACCTTTCTCGCCAAAGAAATCCTGCAACTCTCCGGCCTGGAACATTTCGCGGATGATGTCGCAACCGCCAACGAACTCGCCTTTCACGTAAAGCTGAGGGATGGTCGGCCACTGTGAATATTCCTTGATGCCTTGGCGCAGTTCGTCGGACGTCAAAACATTGATGCCCTTGTAGTCCACGCCCAGGTAATCGAGAATCTGCACGACTTGGCCCGAGAAGCCGCACTGCGGGAAGCCCGGCGTACCCTTCATAAAGAGCACGACATCGCTGCTCTTGACTTCATTTTCGATGAACTGGCTGATATCGCTCATTGGATGATCCTTTGATAGCCGGGGTCAAGGCCCGGTGGAAATCGCTAGGGCCTTAATCTAAGGGACGGCGCGGAGTTTCGCAATTGCACAGGTTTCAAACCGGTGCATTTTGCATATCAGAGGGCAGGGCCCAA
>JAFAGL010000151.1 GCA_023422735.1 Pseudomonadota bacterium | reverse complement strand
ACCTGGTGTCCACCATGCAGGGAGGAAATGCCGTCTCTGGATCGCTTGCAGGCAGACAAGGGCGGCTCGGACTTCCAGGTTGTTGCCTTATCGATTGACAAAAAGGGCGTTGAACAGGTCAGGCCGTTCTTCAAGCAAAACGGGCTGAAAACGCTTGATATATTTGTTGATCCGCCTGGCGCCGCCATGCAGTCAGTGAAGGTGGTCGGCATGCCCACTACCATTCTTCTTGATGCGGAGGGCAAAGAACGCAAGCGCTGGGTTGGACCGAAAGAGTGGGATAGTGACGAAACCAAAGCGGAAATAGACGCCGCGTTGGCGAGACTGTAAGAGGCATCCAGCGTAACCATGTCATTCGAGATCGCGAATATCGGAATTCTGGCGGCTTTGTTCGCCGGCATGGTTTCTTTTTTGTCTCCGTGCGTGCTGCCGCTGGTGCCGGGCTACGTCTCCTATATCGCCGGCAATGCAGGGCAGGGGACGGTCAGAACACGCTCCGATATTCTGTTTCTGAGCTGCTGCTTCGTGCTGGGCTTTTCCAGCGTCTTTATTCTACTGGGCGCGAGCGCCACTGCATTGAGCGGGCTGCTGCTTTCCTACCGCTATGAAGCTAATCTGATAGGCGGTTTGATTGTCGTTCTCTTCGGAATTTTCACAACCGGCCTTGTCAAACTGCCTTGGCTTGAACGTGATCTTCGCTACCACGGGCCCATCGAAGGAGGCCGGCCGGTAGGTGCCTATGTTCTGGGTCTTGCCTTCGGTTTCGGCTGGACGCCCTGTATAGGTCCGATCTTAGGCGCGATCCTGACAGTCAGCGCGACAGTGGATGGCGCGATGAGCGGCGTTGCGTTGCTTGCAATCTATTCGATCGGGCTTGGCGTGCCGTTTTTGCTGGCTGCACTTTTCGCTGACGCTGCAACCGCCAAGCTCCGTCGCATGCGCAAGCTCGGCAAGGTTCTGCACGTCAGTGCGGGTGTGATCATGATCGTGATGGGGCTCGCCATGATCACTGGCCAGATGCAGACCTTTGCCTTCTGGCTTCTTGAGAAGTTTCCGGTCTTTTCAACGATCGGATAACGCCTACTGGCAAAGTTCCGTCATGGCCGCCGTGAAGCGCGTTTCCACGAGTTCGCGATGTTTGTGGCGACCTTGCGAAACGAGTTTCTCCCCCGCGACCCAGACACTCTCAACGCCAACATTTTGTGCGAAGATAAACTGGTCGAGCGCTTGTTCAGGCTTAAGCCAAGGAAGCGCTGAAAGATCGAGCGAAACAAAATCTGCCGGAGCACCGATTGCGATCGCGCTTTGAACGCCGAGTGCCTGTCCGCCTCCGGCAAGAGAAGCAGTATACAGCTCTACACCGGTTGAAGCGCCAGGACGCGCCAAAACATTGCGTGACCTGAGTTCGAGGCGTTGCGAATATTCCAGCGTACGTAACTCTTCCGCGGCTGAAACGCGGATATTGCTATCTGAGCCCACCCCGAAAAGACCACCGTCCTTGATAAAGCTGCTTGCGCGGAAAATACCGTCACCCAGGTTGGATTCTGTGATGGGACACAGGCCGGCAACAGCTCCACTTTGCGCCATTCGCCGCGTTTCGCTTTCGGTCATATGCGTTGCATGAATCAAGCACCAGCGTTTGTTCACATCGGCATGATCAAGAAGCCATTCAACAGGTCTTTGACCTGACCATTGGACACAATCCTCGACCTCGCGCAGCTGCTCGGCAACGTGGATATGGATCGGCCCCCCGTCAGCCATTGGTCCCAGCGCTTCCAGCTGATCCGCAGTCACGGCCCGCAGACTGTGCGGTGCGATACCGATGGCGGATGTGGGCAAATTCTTCAAAAGTGTTTTCGAACGCTCAAGCAGGCGTCCGTAACCATCAATATCGTGAATGAAACGGCGTTGACCTTCCGAGGGCTGGAACCCGCCGAACCCGGAATGAGCATAAAACACCGGCAGAAGAGTTAGTCCAATGCCGGTCTGCTGGCTTGCCGAAGCGATCCGCCCCGCCATCTCGGCCGGATCGTCATAAAATCCACCATCTGGCCTGTGGTGAAGATAATGGAACTCTCCCACTCGCCCGAAACCAGCTTCCAGCATCTCCACATAGAGCATCGCGGCGACAGCCTCGACATGGTCTGGCGTCATGGAATGCGCGAAATGATACATTGCAGAGCGCCAGCTCCAGAAACTGTCATCGCCCTCACCTCTGAGTTCAGCGCGCCCCGCCATGGCACGCTGGAAGGCATGACTGTGGAGGTTCGGCATCGCAGGTGCGATGAAGCGCACGCTTTCATCGTCGTCACGTGCGGATGCGTTCTTTTCGACCGCGACTATTCTTCCTGACGAAAAGGCAACGCGGATGTTATGACTTACACCGTCGGGCAGGAGCGCACATTCGGCGAAAATATTCTTGTTTGCCATGACCACGAAATCCCGACGACAGAGCTTGCAGACGATGCGGATAAGTCTATACATAGAAATATCCGCACGCAACGATGCTACGGGGGTTTGACGCGCATGGCTAATGGCGATCGCATTTTCATCAACGCACATCTGGTGACCTTTCAGCAGGGCCTGCCAGGTCTGGGATTGATGGAGAACAGTGCTCTTGCCGTTCGAGGCGGTCGCATATCTTATCTCGGCTCGCGAAGCGAATTGCCGGATACCGTCTCGGAGAACGCGGACATTGTGGACTGCGAGGGCCGTTGGATGACGCCGGGCCTCATCGATTGCCATACGCATCTGGTTTACGCAGGCAACCGTGCGCGTGAGTTTGAGATGCGTTTGGCTGGCGCGAGCTATGAGGAAATCGCGCGAGCCGGTGGCGGCATAGTTTCTTCGGTAAGTCAGGTGCGAGAAGCGTCCATGGACGATCTCGTGCGCGAAAGCGTCCCGCGTTTGCAAGCGCTGATGGCGGAAGGTGTCACGACCCTCGAAATCAAGTCCGGCTATGGCTTGAGTGTTGATGACGAAGTCAAGATGCTGCGGGCCGCCCGTGTGTTAGGCGACACACATGACGTTGACGTATCTTTGTCATATCTGGGGGCACATTCGGTTCCGGTCGAATACAAGAACCGGAAGATCGACTTCATCAACGAAGTCGTTTTGCCAGGCCTTCGCGCGGCACATGCGGAAAGTCTCGTCGATGCGGTCGATGGCTTTTGTGAAGGCATTGCCTTTTCTCCGGATGAGATGCGGCCGGTCTTCGATGAAGCCCGTGCGTTGGGCCTTCCAGTCAAGCTCCATGCGGACCAGCTTTCCAATCTAGGTGGCGCTGTTCTGGCGGCGGAGTATGGCGCGCTTTCGGCCGATCACGTTGAATATACGGATGCCAAAGGCGCTGAAGCGATGGCTAGATCCGGTACGGTTGCTGTGCTCCTTCCGGGCGCCTTCTATTTCATCCGCGAAACGCAAAAGCCTCCCGTTGACTTGTTTCGCGAACATGGCACACCAATGGCATTGGCTACCGACAGCAATCCTGGGACCTCGCCACTTACGTCGCTTTTGTTGACGATGAATATGGGCGCGACCCTTTTCGGGCTGACGGTCGATGAATGTATCGCCGGCGTGACGCGCGAAGCTGCACGCGCTCTGGGTCGTCTCGACGAGATAGGAACGCTCGAAGTCGGCAAGAAAGCCGATCTCGCAATCTGGTCGATCCATCAGCCAGCTGAACTGGTTTACCGAATTGGTTTCAACCCCCTGCATGCCCGCGTCAAGAATGGGCAGTTCAGCCAGATTTCTCGCAATTCGGATTAAGGGATCTGTTCAATGCCCGTCACTCTGCGCCCTGGTTCCGTATCGCTTGCCGATCTATCGCGAATTTATTGGGATAGTGAGGATGCGGTTCTGGACCGCGCTTTTGACGCCGGGATTCAAAGATCGGCAGCACGCATTGCCGCCATCGCTGCAGGTAACGAGCCGGTTTATGGAGTGAATACCGGGTTCGGTAAGCTTGCATCGATCAAGATCGATAAAGCCGATACCGCGACACTCCAGCGCAATCTGATCCTTTCGCACTGCTGTGGAATGGGAAACCCGATGGCCGAGAATGTCGTCCGGCTGCTTATGGCGCTGAAGCTGGTTTCGCTGGGAAGAGGCGCTTCCGGCGTCAGACTCGAACTCGTTCGATTGATTGAAGGAATGTTGGAGAACGGGGTTATTCCCGTAATTCCCGAAAAGGGCTCGGTTGGTGCCTCCGGAGATCTCGCGCCATTGGCCCATCTTGCGGCGGTTATGATGGGCGAAGGAGAGGCCTTCTTCCAGAATGAACGGACAACCGGCAAGGCAGCACTGGATCGTGCTGGCTTGAAGCCGATCGTCCTTGCCGCAAAGGAGGGCTTGGCGCTCATCAACGGGACGCAGGCCTCGACGG